>USOZ01000047.1 GCA_900556525.1 uncultured Oscillospiraceae bacterium
AAGCAGCCTGCACGCCTTTTCCGGCGATTCCCAAACGCGGATCCCGTAAGCACAGCCGCCCTTTTGTATGCTCTTCTCCACGGTTGCTTTTATTCTGAACGACGCAAGATATTTCACCGCCCGTCGGCAGACGGTGTATGAATCAAGCATCAGCAATGAACCTTTCAAGCCTTTTCCCTCCTTCAGGCGCCGCAAAATATACGGCGTTATTTCATTTTATGCCGCCGCGCGCTTTTGGTGTATCGCCGAACCGAATAATCCGAATCGGAAGTACCATAATATATAAAAAACGCAAAGGAAGAAATGTCATGAAAGCTGTAATTCTCGCAGGCGGCGAAGGCACAAGACTCCGCCCTCTGACCTGCAATCTCCCGAAACCGCTCGTTCCCGTCTGCACAAAGCCCGTGCTTGAATATATCCTTGACCTGCTCGCCGAGCACGGCTGCACCGAAGCCGTTATCGCACTTCGGTATAAAGGTGAAAAGATCGAGCGGCATTTTTCTTCGGGAACATATAAAGGCATAACTCTGGGATTTTCTACGGAAAATTCCCCGCTCGGAACAGCGGGCTGCGTGAAGATAGCCGCCGCGAATTTTGATGAGGACTTTGTTGTGATAAGCGGCGACGCGATGTGCGACATTGACCTCTCCGCCGCTCTTGAATTTCACAGAAAAAACGGAGCCGACGCAACGATAATCACAAAGCGCGTGGACGACCCGCGCGAATACGGGCTTATCATTGAGGAAAAAGGCAGCGTTACCGATTTCAGCGAAAAGCCGTCTTATATAAACTGCCGCAGCGACCGCGCCAACACGGGCATATATGTTATCTCGCCGCGCGTTCTGGGGCTTATTCCCGACGGCGAAATGTGGGATTTCGCCAAAAATGTTTTCCCCGATATGCTGAACAATAAAATGAAGCTCATGTGCTGCGAGTCGGAGGGCTACTGGTGTGATATAGGCGATATTCCCGCGTATAAGCGGTGCTGCGCGGATATGCTCGGCGGCAAAATCAAGGCAAAACTCCCCGAAAATCTGCGCCGCGATAAAAATTTGCTCATCTCGCGTACTGCTCAAATTTCCAAAAGAGCGCTGATAACGGGCGAAAGCGTTATCGGAAACAGCGTATGCGTCTGCGACGGTGCAAAACTGCGCAATGCGATCGTCATGGACGGCGCATTTATCGGCGAAAATGTAACACTGAACGACTGCATTATCTGCACAAACGCACATATCGAAAGCGGCGCGGCGGTCTACGAAAACGCAGTTGTCGGAGAGAACGCAGAGGTCGGCGAAAACGCTGTAATATGCGGCGGAATTCGCGTGTGGCAGGACAAAAACGTCGAAAAAGGCGCGTTCGTAAACAGCGACATGAAATACGGCTCGAAAACTGCGGTCGATATTACCGAGGACGGCATAAACGGAGAAACAAATACGGTAATTACTCCCGAATTTGCAGGACGGCTGGGCTGCGCGGTGTCAAAAATTTCGGACAGCTATATCGCAGTTTCGTGCAGTGAAGAAAACGCCTCCGAAACGCTCAAAAACGCGCTTTTAAGCGGAATTTCCAGTACAGGCAGGCAGTGCTTTGATTGCGGGAATGCGACCGTCCCCATGCTTTCATACTCGGCGGCGCTGTTAAACTGCGACATAATCGTTCATATTTCTGCAAGAACAAGAACACGAATGCTTGTCTACGGAACGGGCGTTCTTCCGCTTACGCGGGCGCAGGAAAGAATGCTTGAAAACGCGCTGAATCGCGGCGAATATCTGAGCGCGAGCTGGAACAATTTCAGCAGTATAAACAAATTTACCGGAGCCGCTTCACTTTACAGCGCAATGCTCGAAGGGCTTAGCGATTTCACCGTTCCGTACCACATAACGCTAAACTGCCTGAATACTGCGGCGGTATCAATGTACTCGCCGTTTTTCGGAAAAATCGGCACGGGACGCGCCGAGCTTATCGTAAACATGAACGAGAAAACCACAAAAGCCGAAATTCTCACCGAAAACGGAAAACGCTGCGATTACGGAACACTCATTCTTCTTGCGGCGGTGCGGCTGCTTGCGGCGACGGGCGAACCGTGCGAAACGGATGAAGTGACGGTGACGCTGGACTGCGAATGGTATGCCCGCAGCTGTAAAGTGAAGCGGCTCCGGTAAATTTGTTTATACTGATGGCCGACAGCGACCGTTTCGCGCGAAAACTTGCTGCGAAGCAGATGTTCCTGTATGACGGGTTTGTGCTTGTCGCAAGCGTTCTGAAATATCTTTCCGAAAACGGTCAGACGTTAGACGAAGCAATATCCGCGCTTCCGAAATTCACGGCGAAAAACCGTTTTGTTCATATAAGCTGCCCGCCGCAGAAAATACTGAGCAAAATCGAAAACGGCAGACACGCGGAAAAAGAAGGCGTTCTTATTTCCGAGGACGGTGAACGGGTCTTTCTGCGCTCAAACAAGCGCGGGGACGGGCTTTACCTTTTTGCGGAGAGCTTCAACAGCGAAACCGCCGCCCAGCTCTGCGAAAAAACCGAGGACATGATACGAAAGATAATGAAAAGCCTGAACTAAACCAAAAATCCCGCATCAGCTCAACTGATACGGGATCTTTTTATGTTTATCACACGATGACGCTTTTACTTTGCCGCCTTTTTTCCGGAAGATTTTGCGCTTCTCTTCGGCTTTTCGCCGTGAACAAGAGTCGGTTTTTCGGTCCCGTCAACGCATCCCTTAGTCACAATGACCTTAACAAGCTTTGAATCGCTCGGCGCCTCAAACATTGTTTCGTTAAGTATTCCCTCGAGAATTGTGCGAAGTCCGCGCGCGCCTGTTTTTCTCGCAATAGACTTCTTCGCGATTTCGCGAAGCGCGTCGTTTTCAATCTCAAGTTCTACCCCGTCAAGGCTGAACAAGTAGCTGTACTGCTTTACTATCGCATTTTTCGGCTCAACGAGGATCTTTATGAGCGCGTCCTCGTCGAGTTCATCAAGAACCGCAATAACGGGGAGTCTGCCGACAAGCTCGGGGATAATTCCGTACTTTACAAGGTCGTCCGGTTCAACCGAATGAAACGCTTTTGTAAGCGACATATCCTTTTTATCACCTATCTCCGCGCCAAAGCCGAGAGTTGATGATTTAAGGCGGGCGGAAATCGTCTTGTCAAGTCCGTCGAATGCACCGCCGCAGATAAACAGAATATTTTTCGTGTTTATCTGAATGAATTCCTGATTCGGGTGCTTTCTGCCGCCCTGCGGAGGAACGTTTGAAACCGTACCCTCGACGATTTTCAGCAGAGCCTGCTGAACGCCCTCACCGCTTACGTCGCGCGTTATCGACGTATTTTCCGAGCGGCGCGAAATTTTATCTATTTCGTCAATGTAAATAATTCCGTGTTCTGCCGCTTCTATGTCATAATCAGCCGCCTGAATAAGCCGCAGGAGAACATTTTCAACGTCCTCGCCGACGTAACCTGCCTGCGTGAGAGTTGTTGCGTCAGCGATTGCGAACGGAACATGAAGAACGCGTGCGAGAGTCTGCGCAAGCATTGTTTTTCCGACGCCCGTAGGTCCGAGCAGCAGTACGTTGCTCTTCTGAAGCTCAACGCTGCTGTTTTCATCATCGTTTGCAAGAGTGCGCTTGTAATGGTTATAAACCGAAACGCAAAGCGTCTTTTTTGCTTCCTCCTGACCGATTATATACTGGTCGAGGATAGCTTTTATATCCGCAGGCTTTACGGCTGCGCCCTCGGGATTGATTTCAGGCTCAGCCTCCTGCTTAGCGGTGCCGGAACGCTTTCTCTGGAGCTGCTCGACATCGCCCTCTTCAAGTAGCATACGATAGGAAGTTACCACACATTCATTGCAGATCGCCGCGTTGTTGGAATAAATCATTCTAGCAACCTTGTCGTCGGGCTTTCCGCAAAAACTGCATCTTAACATATCAGAATCCTTTCTTATCTTTTGTCAAGGACCTTGTCAATAAGTCCATATTCAAGCGCTTCTTCGGCGGACATGAAGTTGTCGCGCTCGGTGTCACGGCAGATAGTTTCATAGTCCTTGCCCGTATTTTCGCTGAGAATGTGGTTAAGGTTGTCCTTTGTGCGCTGGAGATACTTTGAACGAATCTGAATATCGGTTACCTGACCCGAAATTCCGCCGCCCGCGATAAGCGGCTGATGAATCATTATCTCGCTGTTCGGAAGCGCAAGGCGCTTGCCCTTTGCGCCCGAGGAAAGAAGAAATGCGCCCATGGAAGCCGCCATGCCCATGCAGATCGTCGAAACGTCGCACTTTATATAGTTCATTGTATCATAAATCGCCATACCGTCGGAAACTGAGCCGCCGGGGCTGTTGATATAAAGGCTTATATCCTTCTCGGGATCCTGTCCCTCGAGAAAGAGAAGCTGAGCAACTACCAGACCCGCCGTAACGGAGTTAACCTCTTCATTGAGCATGATGATACGGTCGTTCAGCAGTCGGGAGTATATATCGTATGCGCGCTCGCCGCGTCCTGTCTGCTCAATAACGGTAGGTACAAGGCTCATGTTGTAATTCATAAAATTCATTCCTTTCTTTTCTCGACAAAAGCCGCGTTTTTCGCAGATATAAATATTCAGAGCTTCCCGTTTTCAGAAGCTCTGAATTTTATAGTTGATTATTCAGCCTTTGCTTCGGTTTCGGTGATTTCCGCATTAGCTCTTACAAAGTCGAACGCCTTCTGTATTTTAAGGTCAACCTTGAGGCTGTCAGCGGGAACAACGGACTTAACCTTTTCAATGTCCATCTTATGTTCTTCGGAAAGTTCCTTGTAGTGCTGTTCAAGCTCTTCTTCGGTAGCCTCGATATTTTCGAGTTCCGCAATCTTTTCAAGAGCAAGTCTGAGCTTTACCTGAACCTCTGCGGGCTTCTTGAAGCTTTCCTTGAACTGGTCAATCGTAAGACCGGTGTACTTGAGGTAAGTGTCAAGGTTGATGCCTGCATATCTGTTGCGATATTCCCACTCACGGATCATATCCGCAATGCGGTGCTCGTACATAGCTTCGGGAACTTCCGCTTCGAGAATCTCAGCGAGCTTTTCAGCCATTTCATCATCAAGCGCGCCCTCTGCCTGCTTGCTTGCATTTTCGGTGAGCTTTGCCTTGATGTCAGCCTTGTATTCGTCGAGCGTATCGAATTCGCTTACGTCCTTTGCGAATTCATCGTCAAGCGCTGCAAGCTCCTTGCCCTTGATCTCGTGAATCTTGCACTTGAACACTGCGGGTTTGCCTGCGAGTTCGGAAGCGTTGTAGTTTTCGGGGAATGTAACGTTTACGTCGAAATCTTCGTCGATGTTCTTTCCGACGATCTGATCTTCAAAGCCGGGGATAAATCTGCCGCTGCCGAGTTCGAGGCTAAACTTTTCAGCCTTTCCGCCGTCAAAAGCCTTGCCATCGCAGAAGCCTTCAAAATCGAAAATGACTGTATCGCCGTTCTGAGCAGCTCTGTCGGTAACGTCGATGATTCTTGCATTGTTGTTTCTTACGCGCTCAACTTCCTTGTCAACGTCCTCATCGGTAATAGTCTTGACAGGCTTTTCGAGCTTTAATCCTTTATATCCGGAAATTGCAACTTCGGGCTTTACGGTGTACTTGACCTTAAAGGATACGCCGTTTTCCTTGGAAACTTCGGTAACCTCAGTGTCCGGAACGTCAACAACGTCCAGCTTGAGTTCTTCCGCTGCGTCTGCAACAACCTTCTGGTACATACCGTTTACAGCGTCCTCATAGAAAACGCCTTCGCCGTACTGCGCTTCGATCATCTTGCGGGTAGCCTTACCCTTGCGGAAGCCGGGGATAGAGATGTTCTTTCTCTTCTTTAAGTAAGCGGCCTGTACGGCAGCCTCAAATTCCTCGGGGCTTACCTTGATTTCGACTTCGACGGTATTTGCCTCAGTCTTGTTGTTAGAAATAATTTCCATTTGTTTGTCCTCCGTTTTATATTAACATATAAAAATCAAACCGAAAGGCGCTAAGCCTCAGCTCGGCGAAGATTTTCAGCAGCGTTACCGCTGTTCGGTAACAGTCACTTTACATTATAGCATATTTTTTTTGAAAATTCCAGTACTTTTGTAAAATTTTTATCAATTTATCAAAATCGGCATAAAACCGAGATAATCGGCGGACACCATTCGGTATTCCGTGCCATTTTCAATGCCCTGAAAGGCATATTTATGCCCGACAGCGCCGTGAATATGTCCGTAAAAGCAGCGCTTTATGCCATATTCGCGGATTATCGAGAGCAGATATTCGTTTCGCTCGCCGTTGTATATCGGCGGATAATGGAGAAAGGCGGTAAGCTCGCCGCCGAGCTTCAATCCCTCCTGAATCGACATTCTGAGCCTGCCCGCTTCCCTGTTCAGCACCTTTGCGTCGCAGGGCGAACCGTCGTCGTTTATCCAGCCGCGCGTACCGACAACGCATATTCCCTCGCGAAGAAACGCATTATTGTTCAGAATTTTTATCCTGTTGAAGCCGTTTTCCGAAAGAAATGCGTTCATTTTTGAAATCGTGCTCCACCAGTAGTCGTGATTGCCCTTGAGAATTATTTTTTCGCCGTTGAGCGTATTGTTCAGATACTCAAAGTCTTTCTGCGTTTCGGAGAGCGACATTGCCCACGAAATGTCCCCGGGAACAATCACCGTATCCTCGTCCGAAACCAGCCTGTTCCAGTTTTCCGCAAGCCGTTCAACATAATTGTCCCAGCCGCGGAAAATATCCATAGGCTTGTCACAGCCGAGCGAAAGATGAAGATCCCCGATTACATATACGCTCACTTTTTCAGGAATCCAAGCACGACCTCAGGCATATCCTGCTTTTCAACAGAGCCGGTAAAGCGAACCGCCTTGTTCTTTGTTGCAGCAAGAGGTGCGGGAATTGTCGTGCCGGTTTTCTTTTCGAGGTTTTCGATAATCGTGAACTCGTCGAGTCCCTTTGTTTCGCCGCCGAGCGCGTCCATTACAGCCGCGCCGAACTTGTAGGGATTTGCTGTCGAAGCAACGATCGTCTTTGTGATATCGCCGGTAGCCTTCTTATAGTCCTGATATACCTTATACGCAACAGCGGTGTGAGTATCCATAAGGTAAGAATAAGACTCGAAAACTTCCTTTATAGCAGCCTTTGTCTGCACGTCGTCGCAGTAACCCGCATAGAAATCAGCACGGATCTTTTCGAGGACTTCGGGAGTAACGCTGTACTTTCCGTCCTTAGCGAGCTTTCCGAACCATTCGCGTATCTGCGCGTCGTTTTCACCCGAAAGGTGATATAAAAGACGTTCAAGGTTGCTTGAAATAAGTATATCCATAGAGGGAGAAACGGTCGTGTAGAACGATCTGTTTCTGTCGTAAACGCCCGTGTTGATGAAATCGGTAAGAACGTTGTTGGCATTTGAAGCGCATATCAGCTTGTTTACGGGAATTCCCATCTGCTTAGCGTAATATGCCGCGAGAATGTTGCCGAAGTTGCCTGTCGGAACAACGATATTCACGGGTTCGCCATACTTTATCTCGCCGTTCTTGATGAGCGAAGCATAAGCGGAAATGTAGTATACGATCTGGGGAGAAAGTCTGCCCCAGTTGATTGAATTCGCGCTTGAGAAAACAACGTTCATCTTTTCAAGCTCAGCTTTCAGCTTCGCGTCGGTAAAGATAGCCTTTACGCCGTTCTGGCAGTCGTCAAAATTGCCCTTGACAGCGCATACGTTGACATTGCTGCCTTCCTGCGTGGTCATCTGGCGCTTCTGCATATCGCTTACGCCATCCTCGGGATAAAATACCGTAATGCTTGTTCCGGGAACGTCCTTAAAGCCCTCGAGAGCAGCCTTTCCCGTGTCGCCCGAAGTAGCGACGAGAATAGCAATATCCTTGCCCGCGATAGTCTTTTTCGCCGAAACAGTGAGAAGATAAGGCAGAATTTGAAGCGCCATATCCTTGAACGCACAGGTCGGACCGTGCCAAAGCTCGAGGATATATGTACCCGTCAGCAGGTGCGATATTTCCGAAACATTTTCCGTGTCGAAATTGCTGCCGTACGCGTTATTTACACAGTAGCGAATTTCATCATCGGTAAAGTCGGTAAGAAAAAGCTTAAAAATTTCAAACGCACGCTCGGGATACGACTTGTCGCAAAGTCCCATTACATCAGCTTCGGAGAGCTTCGGAAGCGACTCTGGAACGAACAGTCCTCCCTCGTCGGAAAGTCCCTGAGCGATTGCCTTTGCGCTCGTGACCTCAACCTGATTGTTTCGTGTACTTCTGTAATTCATACCGGTTCATTCCTTTCTGTGATTCTGCACATCAGTATAATTTCAGACCCGTTCCGTCGAACGCGTCCTTATAATAGTTCATTTCAAGAACTCTCGGGTGTTCCTCGGTCGTTATCGTAAGCTCTGCAATATCAAACCGCATTATGCTTGCTTCAAGTCCGTTTTCCGCCGCATATTCAAGCAGCGTAAGCGCGATTTTCCGCTTTTTTGACCATGTTACCGCGTCCGCGCCGTATGTCATACTGCCGAACTTCCGCGTTTTTACTTCGACCGCAACAAGCTCATTGTCATTGTCAATAGCGACTATATCAAGCTCGCCGCAGCGCTTGCGATAATTTCTCGCGACTATTCGCCAACCCTTTTGTTCAAGCTGCCGCGCTGTATATTCCTCGCCGAATTTCCCGCGCACCTGCCTGACTTTGTTCATATCGCTGTTCATATCTTATGCTTTTTAAAGAACGAACGCCTGTGTTCGGGACACATTCCGTACTGCGCCAACAGTTCGTAGTGCAGCTTCGTTCCGTAGCCCTTATGCTTTGCAAACTGATATTCGGGATAACGCTCGTCAAGCTCTTTCATGTACCTGTCACGCGCCACCTTTGCAAGAATTGACGCTGCGGCGATACTCGCCGATACGCTGTCGCCCTTTATCACCGCTTCGGCGGCGCATGGAAGTTCGGGCAGCCTGTTTCCGTCAACCAAAGCAAGCTTCGGTTTAACCGAAAGTCCCTCGACCGCTCTGCGCATTGCCAAAAACGTTGCACCGAGAATGTTCAGTTCATCTATTTCCTGCGCGGTCGCAGTCGCAATGCAGTAGCTCTCCGCTTTAGCGATTATTTCATCAAAAAGCACCTCGCGTTTCTTTTCCGAGAGCTTTTTGCTGTCGTTAAGTCCGTCGATAAACGTGTTTTCGCCGAGAATTACCGCTGCGGCGTAAACGCTTCCCGCGAGAGGTCCGCGACCCGCTTCGTCAATCCCGCAGATAATGCCGTAATCGCGGCGAAATCCGCTGTCAAAAGCGAACCGCTCATTCAGCAGGGTGTTCGAGAGTGATTTTTCCAATTTTACCGCTCCTGTATTCGTCAAGAAGCGTTATCGCGGCGCGTTCCGTATCGGGAACACCTCCCGACATCATCATTCCGCGCTTCTTTGCGATAAGCTCGATTATTCTGCCGTCCATATCGTCCAGCTTGTACCGTTCGCGCAGGCGTTCGGGATAAAATTCGCGCAGATACTCGCCAAGCTCCTCCGCAAGCGCCTCAACGTCCATTACATCATCTTTTATCGCGCCCGTAAACGCAAGATTTACCGCAACGCGCTTATCGTCAAACTTCGGCCAGAGTATTCCCGGCATATCCAGAAGTTCGACCTCTTTATCTATCGTTACCCACTGTTTTCCGCGTGTAACGCCGGGTCTGTCCTCGACCTTTACCTTTTTTGAGTTAGCCATTCTGTTGATAAACGAGGACTTTCCGACGTTCGGTATCCCGACAACCATTATACGAAGCGCCTTACCGATCATTCCCTTTGCTCGCCTGCGTTCGAGAAGGTCGCCGAGCTTCTGCTTCAAAAGCGGCACAAAGCGATTTACTCCTTTTCCGCTGCGGCAGTCGCACACCAGAACGGACAGCCCCTGTTTTTCGTAATACGCCTTCCAGCGGCTCGTAACGCTGTCGTCCGAATAGTCGCACTTATTCAGAAGCATTATGCGCGGCTTGTTTCCCGTAAGCTCGCCGATTATGGGATTGCGGCTCGATTCGGGAATACGGCTGTCAACGATCTCGACAACTGCGTCCACGAGCTTCATATTTTCCTCGATCATTCGGCGGGGCTTGGTCATATGAACGGGAAACCACTGAAAATCT
>USOZ01000048.1 GCA_900556525.1 uncultured Oscillospiraceae bacterium
ATATTGTATTTGAAAGAAACAAAATGCTCGTCCGCCGAATGATTCTGCTGACGAGTGTTTTGATATGAGTTGCAAAATTTAGCAAATTGCCATGAACCATATTTACCTTGACAGATCGATTTTTCGTATCGCATCTCTGAGCGGAAGGACAAAGCTCGGCGATACCGAAAGCTCATCTATTCCCATACGCAGAAATGTTTCGGTAAGCGAGGTATCGGCGGCAAGTTCTCCGCAGATGCCTATCCACTTGCCATGCTTATGCGCATTCTCCGCGCTCATTTCGATCAGGCGAAGAACGGCTTCGTGGTGAGTATCAACGAACTGCTCGATTTCAGGATTCTGCCTGTCGCAAGCTAAAGTGTACTGCGTTAAATCATTTGTCCCTACGCTGAAAAAGTCTACCATAGGTGCGAGCTTGTCGCTGATAATTGCGGCGGCGGGAGTTTCTATCATAATCCCTATCTCGATTTTATCGGAGTATTCTATGCCGTCCGATTTCAGCTCGGACTTGACCTGCTCGCATATATCAAGCGCTTTCTGCACCTCGGGAACGCTTGTTATCATCGGAAACATAATGCCGAGGTTTCCGTAGACTGAGGCTCTGAACAGGGCGCGGAGCTGCGTCTTGAATATCTCCGGACGCGTCAGGCAAATTCGTATAGCGCGGCAGCCGAGAGCGGGGTTTTCTTCTTTTCTGAGGTTGAAGTAGTCCGCCTGCTTATCTGCGCCTATATCCAGCGTGCGAATGATGACTTTCTTGCCCGCCATGCTTTCAAGCACGCGCTTGTACGCTGAAAACTGCTGTTCCTCCGTCGGGTAGTCGCTGCTCTCCAGATACAGAAATTCACTCCTGAAAAGCCCTATCCCACCCGCATCGTTTGCAAGCACGGCGCCTATGTTGTCAATGCTTCCGATATTGGTGTAGATGTTGATTTTCCTGCCGTCGAGGGTAACATTATCCTTGCCTTTAAGCTCCTGCAAAAGTCGCTTTCTGTTAAGATCGTCCGCCAGTTTCTTTGTCAGCCTTTCTCTGGTTTCATCGTCGGGATTAATGAATATTTCTCCCGTGAAGCCGTCTACAATAGCTTCGTCGCCATCTTTTACGGCAGCAAGAAAATCATCGCCAACGCCTATTACGGCGGGGATATTCATGTTTCGCGCAAGTATAGCAGTATGTGAGTTGGACGAGCCATGTGCGGTAACGAACGCAAGCACTTTTTCCTTATCAAGCGAAACTGTTTTGCTGGGCGCAAGGTCATCTGCGCAGATAATCATTTTATCATTGGTGTTCTGCGCGGAATTACCTGTGCCGAGCAGATTTGCGATAATTCGATTTGAAATATCCTTGACGTCAGCCGCCCGAGCCTGCATATACGCGTCGTCCATAGCCGTGAACATCTCCGCGAAATTGTCGGCGGTAACTGCAACGGCATACTCCGCATTTACCTGCTGAGTGGTTATTATATTGCGGATCGAATCGTTGTAGTCCTCGTCTTCCAGCATCATCTGATGAATCTCGAAGATAGCCGCGTTCGTTTCGCCCACCTCTTTCAGAGCTTTTTCGTAGATTTCGCCGAGTTGTTCCGAGGCTTCGGATTTAGCTTTCTCAAGCCTGAGAATTTCATTTTGAGTGTTTTCAACATGAGTTCGCTGAACTACTGCTTCATTCCTGCCAAAAAGCGAGATCCTGCCTATTGCGACTGCATTGTAAACGCCCTTTCCCACATACCTTGTCATACACGTAACTCCCCTTGTTTTTTAGAGATTTTCCGAGAAGAATTTCTCCATTTCTGCCGATGCTTTTTCTTCGTCTGCTCCATCGACCGTTACCGTTACGGTTTCCCCGCACTTAATGCTGAGCCCCATAAGCGCCATGAGTTTGGTTGCGGCAGCGCTTTTTCCGTTTTTGTCAATGGTAATTACGCTCTCGAACTCTCTTGCTTTCTTAGCGAGCAGACCTGCGGGTCTTGCGTGGATACCAACGGGATCTGTAATTGTGTAAGTGAATTCTTTCATGATAAATTACCTCTTTATTTAAAATTATTGGGATAAGACGCTATCGCGCCCTCCGATTGGACGCTTATCGCGCAGAATCTGTTAGAAAAATCAAGGCATTTTTTAAACGCACATTCGTCTGCTTCGGAAATATTTGCGGCGTTTATGCCCAGACTTTGCAGCTTCCACAGGAACGAACCGATAAAACCGTCCCCCGCTCCTGTTGTATCGACTGCATTTACTTTTTCCGCGGGAGAAAAGGCTTCCGCATTTTCGGTGAACGTATATGCTCCGTCCTTGCCGCAGGTGTAAGCTATCAGCTTCACGCCCTTGGCGAACAGCTTCGGGGCAGCCTTTTTAATGTCGTTCTCGCCGGTTATAAATTCAAGTTCCTCGTCGGAAATTTTCAGTATATCGCACAGCGGTATAAACTCGTTCACTCTGCTGTGCAGCTTATTTTTGTCATTCCAGAGAGGAAAGCGCAGATTAGGGTCGAAGCTGATGAGCATACCGTTTTTGCGTGCAATTTCGATTGCTCTGATGTGCGCGTCTTTCATCGGATAATCGCCCAACGATACGCTGCAAAAATGGAGCGCATAGGAATCGTCGAACCACTTTTCCTCAATCTGTGCGGGAGCAAGCAGCATATCCGCCGAGGGCTTTCGGTAGAACGAAAACGTCCTGTTTCCGTCTTTTTCAAGGCTCACGAATGCGAGCGCCGTGTTTGCTTCTTCGGTGAACCGTATCGCTGAAGTATCTATGCCGAACGCCGCAAGCTCGTCCGCTATCTTATGCCCGAAAGGGTCGTTCCCGAGCTGAGTTATCAGCATTGATTTCCCGCCGAGTCTTGAAAAAGCGCCGCACACATTTGCGGGAGCACCGCCCACTTTCGGAGCAAATTCGGTCACTTCGCCAAATGCACAGCCGGCCTTGTTGGGGATGAAGTCGATCAGCGCTTCGCCTATGGCAATTAGCTTTTTATTCTCCAAGATATGACACCTCCATTTCTTTCAGAGTGAACAGCTCGGCATTTAACCTCTTTACAGTCAATCCGACCTTATCGCTTTCGGGGTACATTCTGCTGCTGAGAACTGTTTTTCCGTCGTCAAGGTATATTTCAACAGAGCTTTTGTCTGCGATTATCCTTATATCCGAGCACTTGCCGAGCGCCACTTTTCGCACCGTCCGTCCGCCTCCGAATTTTTCATTTGTGAAACGCAGTTCAAAGATATTTCCGTCCCAACTCATTGTGAGCGCTCCACAAAGCGTTATTTCAAAGCTGCCGATAACCTCGGCTGTCAGGTCGAACGGCAGGAGCGTTTCCACGCGTTCGCCGTCGCTTATTGACATTTTCCCGCCCCTTAAAGAAAGCAGCTCTCTTATAGGGTTCTGCAAAAGCGAACCGTCGCTGTCAACGGTGATTTCACGCGGAACAGTAAGACAGTGCTGATAACCGAGCGGAACAGTTGGGTTAGAATAGGGAATGTCGCCTATACCCAGCCAGCCGATCAGGATTCGCCTGCCGTCTGGCGCTGTGAAAGTCTGCGGCGCGTAGAAATCAAACCCAATATCCCATTCGGTGAAATTTTTCAGTTCATTTTCACAGCGAAAATACCCCGACTGATAAACGTTCTGATATTTCATGTCGCCGTGTTCAAGTCCCTGCGGAGAAACGCTCAGATATCCATGCCCGTCAAAATCCAGCAAGTCGGGACATTCCCACATATACCCGAATTCGGGCGTGCTGACCGTGCCGTCATAT
Source organism: uncultured Oscillospiraceae bacterium (assembly GCA_900556525.1). GTDB lineage: Bacteria > Bacillota > Clostridia > Oscillospirales > Ruminococcaceae > Ruminiclostridium_E. Next base: position 3,758 of record USOZ01000048.1, read on the forward strand.
CTCCAGTTTTCAAGATCGCGTGAGGAATAAAACAGCACGCAGCCCTTGTTGTCAAGCGTTCTTGCGCCGAGCACCATGCGCCATACTCCGTTTTCAAGCCACACTTTCGGATCGCGGACGTGGCAGGAGCAGAAATCGGGATAATCGCTGTTTCTGAGAACGGTTTTCTTCGCGCTCATTGTCACTCCGTCGGCGGACGTAACATGGATAATGTTTGCGCCTCTGCCGCTTGTGATATAGTCGTGGTCGCCGTCCTCTTTCACATTGCCCGTGTAGAAAATGTGGAGAATATCGCCGCATACCACCGCGCTTCCCGAATAAACGCCGTCCTTGTCGTCGGGAGTATCGGGGAAAAGCACCGTTCCCGTAAACTCCCATTTCAGCATATCGGGACTTCTGTAATGTCCCCAGCATTTCTTTCCGCTGCCGTCCGCATTATCGGGGGCGTACTGAAAATAAACATGATAGTATCCGTCGAAATAGCACAGTCCGTTAGGGTCGTTAAGCCAGCCCTGCGGAGGTTCAAGACGAAGCCCCTGCCGCCATTTTCCGTTTATATACGCCATGGAAATCACCCCTTTGAAAGTTCGAGAAGTACGTCGCCGGCGTTAATGTTCCCGTCCGAAAGGCACTTTATCTCCGCATAGTCGTCGGAATTGGAAACAATAACGGGAGTTACCGTGTCGTATCCCTTCGATGTGATAAATTCCTTGTCAAATGTGATGAGGGTCTGTCCGCGCGTCACCCTGTCGCCCTCGGAAATGTGAGCTGTGAAGCCCTCGCCGTTCAGTTCAACGGTGTTTATGCCGATATGAATGAGCAGCTCCGCACCGCTGTCGAGAGTAAGTCCGACTGCGTGGTGAGTGTCGAAAATTGTACTGACTGTTCCGTCGGCGGGGGCAATTACCTTACCCTCAGAGGGTTCTATTGCCGCGCCCTGACCGAGTATGCCCTGAGCAAATGTAGCGTCGGGGACATTCTCAAGAGCGACTGCCTTACCGCACAGAGGGGAGAGAATAATGTTATCGGGAACCTCGCTCTCATTTTTGTCCTCAGTCGAAATTTCGGCATCGGCAGGCGCTTCCTCCTTTATTCCCATGAACCATGAAACCGCAAATGCAACAGCGAATGAAACTGCCATAGTGAGAATATATTCAACAAACGAATCGGTTGTGATAAGCAGTCCGAACAGACCTGTAACGCCGTTTGCGGTCGCGTAAACATTCATTACGGAAGCCAGCGCGCCGCCGCAGGCACCGCCTATCATGCCCGCGATGAACGGCCTCATGAATCTTACGTTCACACCGAAGATAGCGGGCTCGGTGATACCCATGAAAGCTGAGAGCGAAGCGGGAAGAGCAAGAGCTTTTGTTTTCTTGTTCCTTGTACGGAATGCTACCGCAAGAGCTGCCGCGCCCTGCGCTACGTTCGCAGCCGTAGCAATAGGCATCCATGTGTTCATTCCGTTATCGGCGAGCATCATCATTTCTATCGCATGGTACATATGGTGTACGCCCGCAACTACCGTCGGAGCGTAAACGCCGCCCATGATGAACGCGCCTATTCCGAACGGGATTGCGATAAGCATCTGCGCGCCGCTGAGTACCCATGATTCAAGCTGAGCAAATACGGGTCCGATTATCGTTAGGCTGCAAAAGCCCGCAGCAAGTACCGACACAAGCGGAGTTACGAAAAGGTCGAGCATTTCGGGAACTTTCTTGTGCAGCTTCTTTTCAATAGCCGACATCAGCCACACGGAAAGGATAACCGGGATAACGTGTCCCTGATAGCCGACATTCTGAATGTCCCAAAGACCAAACCACGACCAAAGCGTCGAGGTTTCCGCGCCGCCTGCGACCGTCCACGCGTTCACAAGGCTGGGGTGAATCATTATCATGCCGACGACCGCGCCGAGGAATTGATTTCCGCCGAAAATCTTTGCCGCAGAAATTGCAATAAGTATCGGCAGGAATGTAAGCGCCGTGTTTGAGAAAATGTTCAGCAGCTCGTAGATGTGAGAGCTTGCCATATCAGGGAACACCTGGACGAGTCCGCCGAGCAGACCGTTCAGAAGTCCCGTTGCGACTATCGCGGGAATTATGGGGACGAAAATATCGCCGAGCGCCTTTATTGCACGCTTATACCACGGTGATTTTGCTGCCGCGGCTGCCTTGACGTCCTCCTTAGACGCAGCTTCAACGCCCGCTTCCTTGATAAATTCGTCGTAGACCTTGTTTACCACGCCTGTCCCGATGATGACCTGAAGCTGACCGGAAGCCTCAAACACGCCTTTAACGCCGTCTATGTTTTCAAGCACAGGCTTGTTGATTTTGGAATTATCCACAATGACGAGCCGCAGTCTGGTCGCACAGTGTGCGGCGCTTGCGAGGTTGTCCTTTCCACCTATCGCGGAGAGTATCTCATGAGCAGTCTTTTTGTAATCCATACGTTATCCCTCTTTCGTAAATTTGTTTCATATGATTTATGAGATTGGTTTCATTTACTGATTACATTATACATCAAGCCGATATTGTTGTCCATTGACGAAATAAATAAACATTTTGAGGGGAAATGGTAGGTTTCACACGGTTTCATATTTCTAATCCCTATTTGTGGATTCGCGTTCAACGATTTCATAGTCGAGTTTCATTATTTTCGGCACGTCCGAAGCCCTGCCGATCGCGTTCAGAAGCATCTGCGCGGCTTCTATTCCTGCCGTTTTGTAATGAAGCCGCGCGGAGGTTATCGGCACGGCTGCCATCGCCCCTATCTTGGAATCTCCCACGCCGCATATCATAACGTCCTCGGGAATTTTTATCCCGTTTTCACGGCAGAAAAGCACCGCGCCCGCGGCTATATTGTCCGTTGCGCAGAAAATGCAGTCAGGACGTTCAGCCGCCGAAAAAATTTTTTTCGCGCAGCTGTATCCCGAATCAACAGTAAATTCCGCAACGGCGCTGCGCTGCTTATCGAGCTTTATGCCGTTGTCCGAAAGGGCTTTAAGAAAGCCGTTGTGACGGGCTTCGCCTGCCGCCTTGTCCTCGTCTGTGACGCCTATATAGGCGGGGGAAACCGCTCCTTTTTTCAGCATGAGTTCGGTCAGAGCATACGCTGCGCCGTAATCGTCATGGCACACGCAGCTGAAACCCTTATACTGTTGTCCCACAATTATGACGGGAATATGCATCTTGTTCATCAGCGAGCGGTGAACTTCCGTGAATATCGTCGCAAGAAAAATCACGCCGTCCACTCGGTTCTGGCGGAACAGTTCAAGGTACTCAAGTTCCTTGCTGTAATCATTTGCGGTGTTCACGAGAAGTATCTGATACCCATGCTCGTAAAGCACTTGGCTGATGCCCTCGGTAATGCGGGCGCAGCTTTCGCTCGACAATTTCGGCAGGATAACTCCCACCAGCTTTGTAACTCTCGTCTTTATAGTCTGCGCCGAAAAGCTCGGGGAATAGCTCGTTTCCTCTATCGCTTTTTCGATTTTTTCACGCTTGTCGCTGCTGAGATAGCCGTTATTGAAATATCTGCTGACCGCCGATTTTGATACCCCGGCATATTCCGCAAATTCTGAAATGTTCATTTATTTTATGCTCCTTTTTATGAAACCGATTTTATATCATTATACCACAAAGTTTCAGATAATTCAATGTTTTTTGAGATTTTTATTGTCATTTTCACCTGCATTTGGACCGGTTCTGATGATAGCGTTTGTGCGTAATTCTTCATTGGCGCAACAGCGGAAATGGCATAAAAAATGAGCAACCACAGCGGCTGCTCATTTGGCACATTCAGTGCTTCCCTAGTTCAAACTATTGCGCGTAGATTTTACAAAATTGCAAATAAATCCAAACATCCCTGCAAAAAAGATGAACCAAGGGATGTTTTGCACTGGCTTACCGCTTTTAAACACACGTCTCAGCAGCATATTCTTTCCGTGAAAATAATGCGATATTCGTCAAAGCATGAGCGTATCATCCTGAACAAATTCCGGAAGTCTGCCCATAACCTCTATCTTGTTGTCGTGACGTTTCCCAAGATGATAAATGCGGATCGAATCGTGATCCTCATCAATAATTTTACCGAGCCTTTGCTTTATTTTTTCAAGCTGTGCGCTGTCGATAAGCATTTCAAAAACAGAGTTCTGAACGCGAACGCCATAATCGCTGCATACGGCTGCCACTTTTCTGAGCCTTGCTGCTCCGTTTTTATGAGTGAAATCCACATCATATGTTACAAGTATCATCATATCGCTATCTCCACAAAAACGGCGGATATCCGTCAAGGTCGCCGCGCATATATCTTGCCAGCAGCATTGCCTGACAAAAAGGAATCAGTCCTATCGGTATTTTTTCTTTCAGAAATGGGTGAATGATCTCCTCTTTTTTTCTTTTCTGCCATGAATCTATAACTGTTCTGCGCGCCTTGTCGGAAAGACGGAATTCATTGCCGTCAACGTTAATATCGTCGCTTTGTATTTGCTTTAAATTGATAAGTGAAACGACAAATCTGTCGCATAGTGCGCCGCGGAGCTCTTCCATCATATCAAGCGCCAGCGACGGTCTTCCGGGTCTGAGCGTGTGCAGGTATCCTACGGCGGGGTCAAGTCCAACCGATTCAAGCGCCGATTGAACGTCATTTTTCATAAGCATATACACAAATGACAGCAGCGCATTTACACGGTTTTCCGGAGGCCGGCGGGTACGCTTTATAAATTGCATTTCAGGATCATCGGTTTTTAACATTCCGTCAAACGTTCTGAAGTAAATATTCGCGGCGGCACCTTCAATTCCGCGCATTGTATCAATGCTTTCGGCAGCCTGTAAAAAGCCGCATTGTTCCTGTATCATTGCCGCGCTGTCAATAAGCTGCGGCGATTTTTCTTCGGAAACATTTCTTGCCGCGCGGAGCAAGAGTGTTTTACAGTTTGAAAGTTTTCCGTAAATGATATTACGCACTATTGATTCAGATTCGGGAGTGTCAATAAGCAGGAATTGTTTTTTTCTTAAAAGCACATTGCCGCTGACAGCGCCTTGCACTCTGCCATAGAAACGTCCGTTGTCAGAGTGAAATGAAAGACCGATCCCGCGCTCGCCGCAGAAAGCGATAAAAGGAGAGGATACAGTTGTATTTGTCAGACAGATTATCGAGTCTATTGTGTGCGCAGGAATTCTAACCTTATCCTCGCCGCCTATTTTGACAGCAATGGTTTCGTTCTGACAATAAAGATAACTACCGCTCGTCAGTATGTACAATGTATTGCCCAATTTTTTCATTTGTTCTATTCCTCCTTGCTGTTTTGATATTCCTTTAAGTATTTGTCGACAGAACAGCATATTTTGGGACAGCAAATTTCATTCAGCGAGCATTTGCGGCACTTGGGAGAATGTTCCGGACGGGGAATTATCTGAGAATATAGCATACTGCAAAGTTGTTCGCATACGTTTTTAACCTTATTCCTCAGTTCTGCCGTTAATTCAATTTCCACTCTTCTGTGCGACGATATATAAAATATTGCGCCCGAACGAATGGCGCAGTCATACATTTCTTCGAGACACATTGCCTGTGCGCAAAGTTGAAGAATATATTCTTCTTCGTCGCGTAATTTTCCGTGCTTATATTCAATGGGATAAAGAATGTATTTTTGTTTGTCCAAAAATGGAAAACAACTGCCTTTTTCATTCGGATAAGCCTCGACCATGTCGCATTTTCCCGAAATATTCATCAGATTTGAAGTTATGCACATTTCGGTTATTTCAACCTTATCGTGGTGATATTTTGTTTTTTGTTCATGCACATTTCTGTGTTCGTCGATACCTTTAATTGTGTCTGAGCTGTCTGCCCATTGCTGTTCAAGCAAAAGCAATCCCGCGCGCCGCGGGCAATATGAATACTGCGAAATATACGAAAGCGGGATATGATCGTCCGATTCCATAAGTCCTCCTTTTCTGAACAAATCCGTCAAATAATTTGATTTATACCCCTATTTGGGGCATTCAATTTTGAATCCACCAAATGTCAGTTTCAATTCACGCCCCGTAACAGGGGCGAAGTAAGCCTCGCATATATTATTGTCATATTTGGAGTTTCAATTCACGCCCCTGCGTGAGGGGCGACATTGACGATTTCTAAAAAATCGGGATTTAAAGAATGTTTCAATTCACGCCCCTGCGTGAGGGGCGACTTCGCTTTTACTTCGTTTTCAGTTTGAAATCCAAATGTTTCAATTCACGCCCCTGCGTGAGGGGCGACAGGAACATTCAGCGTCCTGCCTTTC
>USOZ01000049.1 GCA_900556525.1 uncultured Oscillospiraceae bacterium
CCGCACGGCGCTCGAATGGATACACTTTCCCGAAAATGCCGACCAGCTCATCGACGCTCGGCGGCGGCTGGCTTTTGAGGAACTGCTGGTGCTTCAGCTCGGACTCAAGCTGCTCAAGCGGCGCGGCAGAACGGAAACTCCGACAATTATGGCGGACGCCGACCTTTCGGATTTTTTTGAACATCTCCCGTTCACGCCGACAAACGCCCAGCTTCGTGCAATAAAGGAATGCTGCGAAGATATGCAGGGCGAAACGCCCATGAACAGACTGCTTCAGGGCGACGTTGGCAGCGGTAAAACGCTTGTCGCTGCGGCGCTTTGCTGCTTTGCCGCGAAAAACGGCTATCAGTCCGCGCTTATGGCACCCACCGAAATTCTCGCGAAACAGCATTACGATACGCTCTGCGGATTTCTCGAACCGCTCGGGATACGCGTTGTTCTGCTGACAGGCAGCAGCCGCAAGGCTCCCGTCTACCGCGAGCTTGAAAGCGGCGAAGCAGATGTCGCAGTCGGAACGCAGGCGCTCATTCAGTCCGCCGTGCATTTCAAAAACCTCGGACTTGTAATAACCGACGAGCAGCACCGCTTCGGCGTTGAACAGCGCGGCATTCTCGCAGGAAAAGGCATGAAGCCGCACACGCTGGTAATGTCCGCAACGCCTATCCCCCGCACGCTCGCGCTGATAATCTACGGCGACCTCGAAATTTCCGTGCTTGACGAGCTGCCCAAAGGACGAATTCCGATAAGAACTTACGGGGTCGATACCTCATACCGCGAGCGGCTGTACAAATTTATCCGCAAATATGTCGCAAACGGCTTTCAGGCGTACATTGTCTGCCCGGTTATCGATGAAAGTGCAAGCGAAAAAGTAAGCGCGGTAAAATATTTTTCGGAAATAAGCGAGAAATATTTTTCCGACATTCCTATGGGGCTTCTGCACGGGAAAATGAAGCAAAAAGAAAAAGACGCCGTTATGCAGGCGTTTAAGGACAACGAAATCAAGGTGCTTGTTTCGACGACGGTCATCGAGGTCGGCGTTGACGTGCCGAACGCGGTCGTTATGGTTATCGAAAACGCGGAACAGTTCGGACTTTCACAGCTTCACCAGCTTCGCGGACGCGTCGGGCGCGGGACCGAACAGTCACACTGCATTCTCGTCACAGACAACAAAAGCGAATACACCCGCGCGCGTATCGACACCATGGTTCGCACAAGCAACGGCTTTGAGATCGCGAACGAGGACCTGCGGCTGCGCGGACCGGGTGACTTTTTCGGAGCAAAACAGCACGGTCTGCCTAATCTGAAAATCGCGGACATGAGTTCGGATATTGATATTTTGCAGGAAACCCGACTGCTTGCGGCTAAGCTGCTTGAAAGCGACGAGAGCTTGTCGCTGCCCGAAAACCGCGGACTTCGCGCACTGACAGAAAATCTTTTCAAAGGTATAATAGACTAAAAAAAGCTGTACAGCCGCATAGCTGCACAGCTTTTTTTATTCGCTTTCTGTTCTGACTCTTTGTTCAATGTCGTGAATTTCGCATTCCTTAGGAACAAATACCCGCAGCATATCAACACACGCAGCCAGCTCGGCACGGTAAACATAATCGCCCTTCGGGGTGACGATATGCTTTTCATAAGCATTTTCATTTTCGACAACAAGCGGCTTCAGTTCCTCGCCAAAGCTGTTTTTCGCGTCAATTTTCGCTTCGGGATTGCTTATGATATTTCCGCCCGTAATTATCAGACCGCGACCGTCGTTTCCGAAGCAGTTTGCTTCAGCGGCAAGAATTTTCGATATGACAGTTCCGCCCGAAACAATAACGCTTGCAAGGTCGGAACCATTTCCGATACCCGTTATCTTTGTGCCCTCGCCGTACGCGTTTATTACGTCAGCTCCGCACACGATCTCAACCGCGCCGCCGAGCGAACCCACGCAGACACCCTCTGAACCGCGCACTTCCGAATGAACATTTCCACCCGTAAATACGATACGTCCTGTTCCGCCGTCGTATGAACCTATTCCCGCGAGCTTATCGCCGTCGACACGCGAATATATTTCTCCGCTTGAAACAATGTCCATTTTACCGGAATATCCGCCGATACCGATAACCTCGTTACCGCTCATTTCTACCGTAACATCTGCCTCTGTATTTATAAATGTGAACTTTCCGCCCGCTGCGCCAATGCCGATAGCCTTTATGCCTCTGCCTTTCACAAGGATATTGCCCTTGAGAAAACGAACCGCCGCATTTTCACCCTGACATCCGCCGCCGATACATATTGTTTTATCGCCCGAGCAAATGACATTTATACTGCCCTCGGTGTCAATGATGATCGAGCCGAATTCGTCTGTGAAAGCCGCGCCGATACCTGCGCCATTATTGCGGCTGCCGTAGATATTCAGATTTCCGCCGCCGCATATGTAAAGCGACGAATCGCCGGGAACATAAATTCCATCCTTGTGAAGATTGCTTTCGCCGATAATATTGAGCGTGAGCTTGGCATTTTCGCCGACCTGAATGGTCGCGTCCTCAAATCCCTTGAGGTTTACGTTGTCGAGATTTATCCTACAGTCGGAGTTGTTCTGCGTGCGAACGGTCATGTCGATCGTGTGCTTCTGCTCGCCGATAAGCGTAACTTCTCCGCCCGTAACGTTTATTATCGCATATTTTTCAAGCGCCACGTCAAGCAGCTTTATCTTCTCGCCGTCAGCCGCATTATAGATCTTGCGGTCGTTGTCATAACGTGAGAAACGTATATTCTGTTCGATTATGTAATCGCGCACTTCTTCGGGGATTTCCTGCAAAATCTCGTCTGACGGTCTTGCAATATAAAATCCCTGTATAAAGTCAACGCCCAGCTCGATCAGCTTTTTAAGCTCTTCCTTTGTTTCAACGCCCTCGGCAAGTACCTTTATATCGTACTTTGACGCGAACTTGATAATATTTGAAACAAGAATTTGCTTTTTCATATCACTGTCGATAGATGAAATAAGCGTAATGTCTATCTTTATAAAATTCGGGTTGTTGTTTATCAGCTTAGATTCGTTTGAATAGCCGCTTCCGTAGTCGTCAATAGCGATCTGACAGCCGAAAAGCTCTCTGATATGCTCAAAAGCGCAGCAGCTTTCGTCAGTATCATCGTCGTCCTCAAGGATTTCAATGACCGTGTTCTTGGTTATGTCGCCGTACAGCTTTATGAGCATATTTAAGTCTTTCTGAGAAAGGGTAATGCTCGGGATACTGTTTATGAACAGCTTTCTGCCGCAGAATTTATCCTGATTTTCGTAATAATAGCGCAGCGAGTTGAAGAAAGTATAGAACTCAATGCTGTAAAGCTGCTGGCTTATCTCGGCGTATTTTAATATGTCGCGCGGAAAAAGTCCGATTTCCGAAGGGCTTCTCATAAGCGATTCATAAGCAAATATCTCGCCGTTTTTCGCGTTGATTATCGGCTGAAAATTGTATTTGAACGAATTGTTGTCCACAAGTCGGTTAAATTTTCCGAATTTTTCAATTTCAACGTCCTTTTCGCGATAAATGCTCCGTATACCCTTGTTGCGAAGCTGGAGATATGTGCGTATCTCGAAAACCATTACCAGCGCAACAATTATAAGCGCAACAACACTTATAACGGTATATATGTCGCCGTCTATCACATTCGGGAAAATATATCTGAATACTATCGTTCCCGCGATAAGCAGTATAGCTATCGCAAGCAGCACGCATTTTATCCCGAAATATTCGATATTACGGCTTTCTTCTTTTCTTTTAAGCATTAAATCTCTCCTCGGTTATTTCACATAATTCTCATATTTTACCATAAATAGTATATCCTATATCCCGCCCGTTGTCAATAGAGAAAAATTACTAAAAAATAACGATATAATGAATAATGCTACACAGTCAAAGTGAATTTTTGTGCAGTATAACATAATTTTTATTCGTTTTTAACAACCTCAGCGGCATTTTTCCGCAAAACCAAGATAATGTAACCTTAATGTGCCTAAAAATTTTCACCTTATTACTTAATCGCAGCTAATTGCATAAAAGATAAGCAGTCTGTACACTGCTTCTGTGTGGGGTCACATTCGTGTGTGCCGACTTTGATCTTATCAAGGCTGCAATAATCGCAGTCGCAGCAGTGATGCGCGCAATTTGCGATTGAACATTCGATACTCATATTTGCTCTTTCTGTGCTCATAATAACATAAAATCCTTTCAAAGTTGATTTAAGGCTGCGCCTTATGCTGTTATTATCCGCACAAAATCTCGCAATATGTATCAAACGAGCCGTAAAATATCGGCAGCAAAATTCACGATATAATCCGCGCCGCTTTCTTCAAGCTCTTCCCTGCCGCCGTAGCCGCAGAGCAGTCCGCAGCAGGCGATACCGTTATCTTTCGCACCAAGAACGTCGTTGTCGCGGTCGCCGACCATAAGCACCTCGCGCTTGTCGGGATTTCCGAGATTTTTCAGAACATAGGCAATGACCTGCGATTTCTGCATTCTCTCCTCGGATTTTGTCGCGCCGCCGATAAACTTAAATTCGCCGTCAAGCCCCGCGTGTTCAAGCATAATTTTTGCGGTAGTTTCGGGCTTCGCGGTCGCAACCGCAAGAGTGCAGCCATTTTCGCGCAGCTCGCGGAGCGCCTTCTTTATATCCTCAAAACGTCCGTATTCGTAAACGCCCGTCGTTTCGTAGCGTTCACGGAATTTCGCAACAGCTTCTTCCGCCTCGGCTTTGTTCATTCCCGCGAGCTTTTGGAAAGACTCGACGAGAGGCGGACCGAGATAGCGCCGCATTTTCTTTCCCCGAGGAACGGGTTTTCCGAAATATTCCAGCGCGAACGCAACAGACTGCGAAACGCCGACAAACGTATCGAGAAGCGTTCCGTCAAGGTCGAACAAAATGTATCTGTACATTATTTTTTGTCCTTTTCGATGAGAATTTTTATTGCTTCAACCGCGCACTTTATCGCTCTCGCGCTGCTTTCGCACACGGGGTCGGGCAGTCCCGCCTTTGTGCGTTCCACGTTCCAGAGCGCGGTAAGGACCGCTCCTGCGCGGACTCTGCGGGCGGTCGCGACCGAGAAGAGCGTTGCCGCTTCCATTTCTGGAATATTTCGGAAAACCCGTTCCTCACGCTTCCCAGCGGCTTGTGAGATAGTCCGCAACGGGCATTTTTTCAGGCTCGATCTCGCCGTAAAAGCTGTCTTTGCTCTGAATTACGCCGACATGATAACCGTTACCTAGCTCGTCGGAGGAAAGTCCCTTTGCCGCTTCAACAAGTGCGCTCAGCACGTCAAAATCGGGGACTGCGGGATAATCTGCGGGAATGTACTCCTTGCTCGTTCCGTCGCCGCGTATCGCGCCGTTGGCGATAATAAGGTCGCCGCCGACAACCTTTATATCAATGCCGCCGCTCGTCCCTATTCGTATGAACGTGTGCGCGCCGCAGCGGATAAGCTCCTCGACCGCAATAGCCGCCGACGGTCCGCCGATACCGGTCGAAACGCAGCTTACCTTTTCGCCGAGAAGCGTTCCTGTCCACGTCGTATACTCGCGGTTTGACGCGACAAAATGAGCGTCGTCAAAATTCGCGGCAATTTTTTCCACACGCCCCGGATCGCCGGGAAGAATGACATATTTCCCGACCTGTTCGGGAGTGACCTTTAGGTGAAACTGAATTCCGTCCTGTAAAAGTGCCATAATAATACCTCCTATTTTTTACTTTGTTCATTTTCGCTGCTGAAAATCGAAGGTGCAATTTCTTCCTTCTGTGCCGACTTCTTTTCGAGCCATGCCTTGATCTTATCGAGATTTTCAAGGACCGCAATGATTATCACAAGAATTGTTATAAGCACGCAGGGAAGATAAAGCTCGGTAGGTCCGATATTTTCCTCAACGCCCGCATAAATCACCGCGAAGCGTGCATAAACGAAAAGTATTCCCGCGAAGCCCGCAAGCGACATTCCCGCCGCTGCCTTATAAAAATGACACATAACGAGCGCTGCGGGTATCACATATCCGACGACCGCAGTTATAAGCCACACGACAATAACAGGGTCGGAAGCTATCGCTTCGTGTACTATCTCGCTGCCTGCGGCGAGAATAAACACGGGAAAAAGAACGCCGCACCCAAGTCCCCATATCGCCGTTAAAATAAGCATTAAAATTTTCAGAATTATTTTTAAAATTTTCATATTTTCTCCTTCAGCCGAATAGAATGTATCAATATTATAATAGCACAATTACGCTCAAAAGGCAATATGCTGAATCAAAAACTTCCTCTCATATAAAAGCGTGCCGCGCAGATATTATTAAGGCAGATGATTCAGCATTCAGGAGGAAGAATTTTAATGAAAATGAAGTTAAAAGCATTTTATCTCTCGGCGCTTGCGCTCGCGGCGTTTACGGCTGTCGGCGCGGCACAGGAGATAAACGCAGCCGTTTATTCCGCGCCTGTAAGCTCGCAGTCGGTTTCTCAGGCGAGGCTTGTCCCGTGCGGAACGCCTTTCGGCATAAAAATGCTGACCGACGGCGTTGTTGTGACCGATTTCGGATATGTAAACGGCTCTGTCAGCCAGAATTCTCCCGCAGAAACGGCGGGAGTTAAAATAGGAGATGTTATCACCGCGGTAAACGGCAAAAGCGTTTTCACGAGCGAGGAGCTTACCGCCGCAGTTCAGGACGACCCTGAGCAGTGCGTTATAAGCCTGCTTCGTTCGGGAGAAGAGATGGAAATTTCCGCCGCACCCGTAATTTCATCCGAGGACGGGACATACAAAATAGGCTTGTGGACGCGCGACAGCTGTGCAGGGATAGGCACAATGACATTTTACGACCCCGAAACAAAGATTTACGGCGGGCTTGGACACGCGGTAAGCGACGCGTCAACGGGTCAGAAACTGCCGCTGCTCGAGGGAGAAATTACCGCCGTAACGATAACGGACGTTCTCAAGGGCAGCAGCGGAACTCCCGGAGAACTCTGCGGCGCATTCGTTTCCGACACAAAAACGGGGAGCGTTGAAATAAACAGCGAATACGGCGTTTTCGGGTATTCGGAAACAGCGCCCGTACTAAACGAGCCGCTGGAACTCGCAGGAAAAGATGAAATAAAAAAAGGAAAAGCGACGATCTACACTACCGTCGCGGGAATGATGCCGCAGGAATACGAAATCGAGATCGTAAAGATCGACAAAGGCAGCAGTTCCACAGTACGCAACATGACTATCCGCGTTACCGACAGAGAACTGCTGAGCCGAACGGGCGGCATAGTTCAGGGAATGAGCGGAAGCCCGATAATCCAGAACGGAAAGCTCATCGGCGCGGTAACTCACGTTCTCGTAAACGATTCGGCAATGGGCTATGGAGTATTTATTGAAAATATGTACAGCGCTGCCGCCCCTCTCGGCGACAATTTCGCATAAAAACGCCGCACAATAGCTTTTCGGAGCCGTTGTGCGGTGTCGTTTTATACTCAGTACCAATTAAAAGCTGAGTATAATCTTGCGTATATGGATTATGCGAAGATTATTTGTCTGTAGTATTATATTCTCTGTTCGAGAAGCGGCGAATAGTACGCTCTGAACTGCGCAAATTCGCCCTTGTCAAGCGCGTCGCGTATCTTTTCCATGAGCGTGTTGTAAAAATAAAGGTTGTGCTGAACCGCAAGCCGTCCCGCAAGCTGTTCGCCTGCTTTGAACAGGTGGCGCAGGTAGCTTCTGGAGAAATTGCGGCAGGTCGGGCAGTCGCATTCCTCGTCGAGCGGCTTATCGTCGAGCGCGTAGCGTAAGGAGGACGTTATGGAAAATATGGACAGGCTGAAAGAAACTCTGTGCTCCGAGCTGGAGAATTATTCTCACAAGGAGAATCTGTCTATGGCAGATATCGAAACAGTCCACAAGCTTTCCGACACGCTGAAGCGCCATAGATATAGCGCCGGCAGTTCCGCCGGCAGGCACCGCAATGTTGGCGCCGAAGGTCACCTTGTACCGAGCCGATGCTGCACAGGAGTTGACAATACCGCGTAAAGTGATAACGCCTGCGCCCTCTCTGTGGATAACATATCCGCGAGTGCAGGGAACCGCCGTTTCAGTAAACAGTACATTGCCGCCGGAAGCTACGTTCTGAACGGCATTACTTGTATATTCGGGCATAGTCTGCCTCCTTAATAAGAGCCGCAGCCCGCACAACTGCCGTAGCAGTTAGGATTCTGCACCACATACGCCGGAATGGGCGTAGGGCTGAGAGCTGCGGTCTGATTTGCCAGTGCCTGCGTAATAAACGCATTCTGCGCATTCTGGCTGATTTGATTCTGCAGGACTCCGTTTGCGGCAAGAAGATCGGTGTTGCGCTGCTTGAGCGCATCGATCTCGGACTGACACATCTTGTCAAGGATAGTCTGCACACCTGCACGCTGGCTGTCGATTATGTCGCGCACACCCTCGCCTATAGCGGTGCGGTTAGCGCACGACTCGGTAGCCATAGTGTACTTAAGGTCCGCAATAGCCGACTTATTGTCGCAGCAGCACTGCGCAAGCTGAGACTGCAGGGAATTAAATCCGTTGCAAAGCTGGAGCTGATTTGCGGAGAATCCGTTGTTGACAGCATTAGTAACGGCATAAGTAGATTCACACATGCTGTTCTGCAGGTTCTGTATACCGTTCTGAATACTGTTGGTAGCAAAGCCCTCCTGAATGTCCGCGCGGGTAGCATAGCCCTGAAAAGCGCTGCCCTCGGCACCGCCCCAGCCGCCGCGTCCCCACATGAACAGAAACAGTACGATGATCCACCATGCACCGTTTCCGCCGAAAGCGTCGCCGCCGTTGTTGTTTCTTGTAACCGCTGCAAGATCCGCAGGGGTCATTCCTTCGTTTACCATAATAGTCTCCTTTGTTTTTTATTTATCTTTCACGCGCGCACGTTAAGAACTATTTAAAAAGATGCTGAAACTGTCCGGCAATGGACTGCAGCCGGTTAAGCTGCTGCTGCGTCATTTCGCCGCTGTCCAGAAGCCTCTGTATTTCCTGTCTCGGATCGCCCTTAAAGCTCTCCGAAAACCTCTTGAATTCGCTTATCATCCGCGACATGGGGTCATTTCCGACCTGACCGCCGAATGCGTTGTAAAAAGGATTACTCATTTTCTGCCTCCTGCCTGTCGCAAATAAGCTTCTTCAGCTCCTCGAATTCCTGTCTTGTCACATAGTCTGACTCTTCCGCCTGGGGCGCGGCCGAAACGCGCTCCACCAAATCAAATGCCCGGAGCTGCGGCATACCGTTATGATCTGCCGCCTTGAGGTAGACCGCCGGAGCCTCGCTGTCCCATAACTGCACAGTATTTCCCGGCGCTACCGGGTAAGCCTTTGCAGCCTCTATCCCCTGCACCCATATAAGTCCGGCAGGCTGGGACTGCTGCTGCGGTACGGCCGTCTGCAGCGGCGCATAAGTTGCGGGATATCCCGTATAAAATCCTCCGAATGCCATTAGTAATCCATCCTTTCGTAATAATAGATCGGCGCACGGTCGCCGCTGTCCCATGTGTCAAACCAATCTCCGTTTTCCACGCAGACAACATGACCGCCGAGAGCAAGTACATATTTTCCCCCGGGCTTGCTGTCGGCAAAATCCGCAACGCTGCATGCATCCTCGCATACTCTGCGCTGCCAGCCCTCGCTTTTGAGGTATGCACCCCATACA
>USOZ01000050.1 GCA_900556525.1 uncultured Oscillospiraceae bacterium
TCTCCCGTTGAATTCCTTTCTAATTATCGTGTACAAAATCATTGACAAACCTACATTTTTGCAGATTTCAAAAATAGCTGCGGGTTGTCTCTCCGCAGCTACTCTCTTTCAATTATTTCAAGACTCAGAAGATATGCCAGAAAAACAAGTGAGGAGATCCCCAAAAAGCCGTTTCCAAACATAAAAATAACGGTCGGGATAAAGGCTGTACCGACAATGATCTCAACAGCTTTAATTACTTTCCCGATTTTCTCGGGACTGACGTGCCGAAGTAAAAACCTTTCCAGCAGCATTCCTCCGTCAAGCGGTCTTATCGGCAGCAAATTAAGCAAGCCTGTAAGCAGGTTCACAACGGCAAAAAGCTGAATTTTTTCACTTTTGCCGAAGCAAAATGTACAAAAAAGCAAAAAATTTACAAAACAGCCCGCAAACAACGCGGGAATACTGTATTTTCCTCCGACATCAAGCCTTATCCCTCCGCCGCAGAACGTGATTTTTCTAGGAATATTTCCCTCGCCGAGCAGCACGGCAATATGACCCA
Organism: uncultured Oscillospiraceae bacterium; assembly: GCA_900556525.1. Lineage (GTDB taxonomy): Bacteria > Bacillota > Clostridia > Oscillospirales > Ruminococcaceae > Ruminiclostridium_E. Next base: position 542 of record USOZ01000050.1, read on the forward strand.
ATTCATGCAGGAAGCAGGACAGCAGGCAGAAAACGGCTGTTCCCGCCTTGTCCGTGCATAGCACGAGGCTGAGCACCGCAGGAAAAGAAAATTTAACGCAAGCCTTTATTTTATCAGCCATTCAGCAAAAATGTCAGAACAGAGCGCACAGCCGTACTTATCGTTTCTTCGCCGAGGTTCAGTCCCAGCCAAACAACCCCGCCTGTTATCAAAGCTATCGCAAGCTGCGCAAGAACCGTTCCGAAATACGGCAGCCGCCTGCGCCTTACGGGAGCAGGAGCTGTAAAACAAGGTACTTCCCTTTCTTTTTGTTCAGCCAGCGGCGCTGTTTCGGGAAATGTCGGAACGCTTTCCCCATTCGGGCGCAAAGCGGAAACCGTTTCGCTTATCCTGTCGGATCCGCTTGTGCCAATAATCTTTTTTTCGGGAATTACCGGACCTGTTATAACCGTCATTATTATGCTCCTTTTCCGAAAAATTGCTCAAAAAAAATGTACAGAAAAGCCCCGGGTACGCCCAATATCGCGCATATTCCCGCAGAGCCTGCCGAAAAAGCGACAGTTCCCGCCGTAAATAACTTTACCACCGCAAACAATGCAAGTCCCGCCGCAGAATTTACCGCCGCAAACAGCTTTGGCTTACGGGTACGCATATACACGGAGATCATCAGCAGTGCCGTCAGCACAAGAAAAATTATTCCGAACATATCATCTTACCTCCCGCTTGTCCGCTTCCTTTGCTCTCCGCAATAAGGCCGAGTACCTCAGCCTTTCCGCGCGTTCCTCATAAATAAGCGCTTCTATTTCAACCTCGTCCGTTGCCATATTGTAAAGCTGCTCCAATTTTTCGAGCTTTTCGCGCGTTCTCGAAAGCTCCTCAATAAGCCCCGCCTGTCCTGTCATAAGTCAACCCAGCTCCTTTCACTAAATGTTTATGAGCCGCGTTTGGGTTTTATTTAAAAAATGTATTGCAAAAACCGAAGTTTTATGGTAAAATATTTCTTAGTATTTTATGAAAGGACTTTTTCCGACTATGAATAACGAACTTGTGCTTGTAATCGACTTCGGCGGTCAGTATAACCAGCTTATCGCCCGCCGCGTCAGAGAGCATAACATCTACTGCGAAGTCATCTCCTATAAAACCCCCGTTTCGGAAATAAAGGCGCGCACCCCGAAAGGAATTATTTTCACAGGCGGTCCTAACAGCGTTTACCTTGACAATTCACCGCGCATGAGCCGCGAAATTCTTGAGCTTGGAATTCCCGTTCTGGGCATTTGCTACGGCGCACAGTTCATGGTATATGCGCTCGACGGAGAAATCGGACCTGCGCACGACACTTCTCTTTCCGAATACGGACGTACAGAATGTGAACTTGACACTTCTTCCCCGCTTTTTGACGGAATTGAACAGAACACTATTGTATGGATGAGCCATAACGACTATATCACGCGTGTTCCCGAGGGCTTCAAGTCAATCGGACACAGCGTGAAATGCCCTTTCGGAGCAATGGCGGACGAAAGCCGCAAGCTCTACGGCGTGCAGTTCCACCCCGAGGTAAATCACACCGTGCGCGGATTTGATATGCTCGGAAACTTTCTCTATAAAATATGCGGTTGCAAGGGCGATTGGAACATGAAAAACTATGCTCAGACGGCTATTGCGCAGATCCGTGAAAAGGTCGGCGACGGAAAGGTTCTTCTTGCACTTTCGGGCGGAGTTGACAGCTCTGTTGCCTGCGCGCTGCTTGCAAAAGCTGTCGGCCCGCAGCTCACCTGCGTATTTGTTGACCATGGATTTATGCGCAAGAACGAGGGCGACGAAGTTGAAGCAGCTTTCAAGGATTGGGATATAAACTTCATTCGCGTAGACGCTTCCGAACGTTTTCTTGGCAAGCTCGAAGGCGTGAGCGATCCCGAAACAAAGCGCAAGACTATCGGCGAAGAATTTATCCGCGTTTTTGAGGAAGAAGCAAAGAAAATCGGCAAGGTTGATTTTCTTGTTCAGGGTACGATCTATCCCGATGTTATCGAGAGCGGAACAGGCGACGCGGCAGTTATAAAATCCCATCACAATGTCGGCGGTCTTCCCGATTACGTTGACTTCAAGGAGATAATTGAACCGCTCCGACTTCTGTTCAAAGACGAAGTAAGAAAGCTCGGAACCGAACTTGGACTTTCTGACGTCCTCGTATGGCGTCAGCCGTTCCCCGGTCCCGGACTTGCGATAAGAATTATCGGAGAAATAACCCGCGAAAAGCTCCGCACATTGCAGGACGCCGATTACATTTTCCGCGAGGAAATTGCAAAAGCAGGTCTTGACAGAAGCATTAATCAGTACTTTGCAGTGCTGACAAATATGCGCTCCGTAGGCGTAATGGGCGATGACAGAACGTATGATTACACGCTTGCGCTGCGCGGTGTTACAACCACCGACTTCATGACGGCAGACTTTGCAAGAATACCGTATGATGTCCTTGAAAAAGCAAGCGTAAGAATTGTAAATGAGGTAAAGAATATCAACAGAATTGTGTATGATATTACAAGCAAGCCGCCGGCAACGATTGAGTGGGAGTAAGCCTCAAACCTCAACGAGCCGCACAGCAGAGCCGTTTTCAAGGTTTCGATTTGGATTTTGACCGCACTTTGACCTCAAATTTCATATATCGAGTCAGTTTGAAACAATTTAATACTATTTGATCAAGAGCCGTTGCGATTGCAGCGGCTCTTTGTGTTACGCAATTTTACTTGTCGTTCAGATGTTGCTTGACCCATTCGATGTGCTTTGTCTGCCGTTCCTCGCGGGACAGCTCCGGGAAGTCTTTTTTAGAAATGGGAGCGTTGTAATAATCTCTCATTCTTTCTTTTTCAGCTTGGTAGGTTTCCGTAGAAATTGAGTAGGACTCCAGATCGCTGATGTTATCGGAAATCTGCCTTACCCCGTTGCAGAAATCGGCATTATGCGGGTTTGCGCCGTCGTTTCCGTAAACCGTCAGCTGCACAGACCACTTCTCCGAATCGGTTTCTTTATCATTAGGTAAATGGTCGTTTATGGTGAAGTCTATCTTCAGACCCTCTATCTCCGCTAAATCATACACCGCCGACAGAGCCTCCCCTACTGTTCCAAAACCGGGAACGCTCTTTTCTATACCGCAGAGCCAGTCCATAGATACATTATACTTTGTAGCTATATTTATAAGAGCAGCAACCGTAGGCTGCATCCTGTCCGTTTCGTATGCAGACAGTGTGGACTGCGGTATGTCCAGAACCGAGCAGAACTCTTTCTGACTGCAACCTGCGTTCTTGCGAATTGTACGAATACGCTCACCAAATTTTACTTCTGACATAGTATTATACCTCTGAATATTTGAATTTATATATATGATAACACATATCTATAAAAAATTCAAGTATTTTTCGAGAAATATAGATAAATATATTGACAATAATATAATATTGTGCTAATATATATTTACAGCGATATATATTGAAAATCCTGCTATAAAGAAAAGGAGGTTTCCAATGAGTAATCAGAGTATCTACATCACAGCGCCGGAGCTGGCACAGGTAATGGGCGTATCGAACGGTCACGCCTACAAGCTCATTCGAGCGATGAACACCGAGCTGAAAAAGCAGGGATACCTTACGATAGCCGGCAAACTGCCCAGAGCATACCTTGAGAAGTGCCTTTACGGTTTCTCGCTCAAGGCAGAGGGAGGTGCCGAATAATGAGAGCAAAGAAAGACCCGAAAACAGGAAAATGGTACATACGCTTTCGATACACCGACTGGCAGGGCAAGCGCAGGGAAACGATGAAGCGTGGCTTTGAAACAAAGCGTGAAGCGGAAGAATGGCTGAGAACGTTCCTTGCCGAGCAGAAAGCCGACCTGAACATCACTTTTGCGGATTTCACGGAGATGTATTTCAAGAGCATTTCCCCGCGCCTGCGTGAGAACACACTGCGTACAAAGCACTATATAATCGACTTGAAAATAATGCCGTATTTTGGCTTAAAGAAAGTCACCGAAATAACTCCCGCAAACATAATCGCTTGGGAGAACGAGCTGCTTGCAAAAGGCTATTCGCAGACCTATATGAAAACCGTTTACAATCAGCTCAATGCTATCTTCAACTATGCCGTCAAGTATTATGATTTACAGTCCAACCCCTGCTCCAAAGCAGGCGCAATCGGCAAGAACAAGGCTGACGAGATGAGCTTCTGGACAAAGGACGAGTTCATGAAGTTCGTGGAATGCGTTGCCGATAAGCCTATGGCTTATGTGGCTTACAACACGCTGTTCTGGACGGGACTGCGAATCGGAGAGCTTATGGCGCTCACCCGTGCCGACCTTGATTTCACAGCGAAAACCCTGACCGTCAACAAATCCTATCAGCGTCTAGGCGACAGAGATGTTATTACGCCGCCTAAAACGCCCAAAAGCAACCGTACCTTATCAATTCCCGATTTCTTATGCAGCTTGCTTAAAGAGTATTGTGAAAGCCTTTACGACATCACTGACAGCGATAGGATATTCCCTTTTACAAAGCACTATCTACACCACGAAATGAAGCGTGGCTGCGAGAAAAGCGGTGTTAAGCGTATTAGACTACACGACATTCGGCACAGCCACTGTGTGCTTCTATATGAGCTGGGAATACCGCCGCTTGAAATAGCCGAGCGATTGGGACATGAGCGAGTCGAAACTACAATGCAGGTGTATGCTCACCTCTACCCAAACAAGCAGGAAAAGCTCTCTGCAAAGCTAGATGAGCTTATGAAGAACGGCGGTGATGACATTGGCTGAAAAAGAAAAGACTGCTCCTTGTGTACCTACGGCAATAGGTACGGAGCAGCCTTTGCAAATGGATTGCACTAATAGTATAACAGAAAACTCGGCAGATTTCAATAGCTCTGAAGACAATTTCGAGCTGATGATGAAAAGAATGCTCGACCCGACATATCTTCCTACTATCTCAATGACTGAGCTGTACAACAACATCTACGACAAGAAACAGCCTTTGATTGACGGTCTGCTTTACGCAGGAGTTTATCTGTTCGTGGGCGCACCCAAGGTCGGAAAGAGCTTTTTTATGCTTCAGCTCGCCTATCACGTCAGCACTGGCACAAATCTATGGAACTACACGGTGCGCAAAGGAACGGCGCTATACCTTGCGCTGGAGGACGATTACCGCCGTTTGCAGGAACGCTTATACCGAATGTTCGGGACTGAAAATACTCCAAATTTGCATTTCTCCGTTACCGCTAATCATCTCGGAAAAGGCTTGAATGAGCAGCTGCAAGGCTTTATCAGCGAACACCCGTACACTTCACTTATCATCATAGACACATTTCAGAAAGTTCGGGAGGGCGGTAACGACAGCTTTAGCTATGCGTCAGATTATGAGATAATCACGCAGCTGAAACAGTTTGCAGACAGTTATAAGATTTGCTTGCTCCTCGTTCATCACACTCGCAAACAGAAGTCGGAAGATACCTTTGATATGATTTCGGGAACAAATGGACTGCTTGGCGCTGCTGACGGTGCATTTCTGCTCTACAAGGACAGGCGCACCTCTAACAAGGCAACTCTTGAAATATCCGGTCGAGACCAGCAAGACCAGAAGATAACGCTTGTCAGAAATGAGGAAAAGCTATACTGGGATTTTGACAATGCAGAAACTGAGCTTTGGAAAGAACCGCCTGATCCGATACTAGAAGCAATCGCAAACCTTGTTACATCGGATAATCCGGAATGGTCGGGAACGGCTACCGACCTGGCACAGCAGCTCGGCACGGATTTGAAGCCAAATGTGCTTACTCTGAAACTTAACGTTACGGCAGGGCGGCTGCTTAACGACTATGGAATAATTTACGGAAATACCCGCACTCATAACGGAAGAAACGTCACTCTGAAACTGAAAGCGTGACGATGTGTGACGACCGTGACGATGTTTTACATAACCTGCCCTATATCAAAAACACCGTCACCATCGTCACGACCGTCACGCTGATGTACGTAGAAAGGATAATTACCATGAACGAAGAACTTATGAACACTCCTATCAACCGCTGGGGAATTGCTTGTCAGAGGTTTATGGAAACAAATTACCCCGATGAAATCCCGCAGCTGAAAACAAACGGCAGGTGGGAGGTTATCCCTCGCCTGATCGACCGGGATGCTTGGCAGATGTGGGAACTGCTGCGAAATCAATACGCAGCGCAGAATCCTCGTCCGAAAACTTTCGTTGAAATCGCCGTTTGGGAGAAAACTCGCTCGCTGGTGGTAGAACACGAGGTCATGGAGCAGGTCGTTTTGCAGTACCGTGAATAACAAGGTTCTGACTTCGGCAGACAGAATCATCCTTCTTTTCAATTTTGAAAAAAGCAACGGTTTCGTTGCGTGAAAGCAGGAAGCAAGAGCGGGGTTCGCAAAGGGTACTTCCTTTGCCCCTCGGAGAGCGCCGTACCCTTGATGTTGATGTAATCAATGTCAAGGGTATTATGGCGTTACTGTTGGCACAACAGTAAGAACACCACAGCGAAAGGAGATTTACCTATGAGCGAAAAACGTCTCTCTCATTGTCAGGGAAAGGGCAGCCTTACCCACAACAATCGTAAATTTAACGCCAAGAATGTGGACGACACCAGGACAAAGAACAATATATTTTTCACGCAGCAGCCTATTGAGGAAGCCTACGAACGCCTGTTCGGAGCTGCTGTCGAGCGTTACAATGCAAAGCAGAAGCGAGCCGACCGTAAAATCAAAACGAGCTATTTCCGTCACATTTTCAAGCGTGACATCTCACAATCCGTCGTTACCGCCGCCGACAAGCGCAAGAGCTTTTATGAAGATGTGGTTCAGATTGGAGATATGAAGAACACGGGAATTGGTACTCCCGACGCTGAAATCGCCACTGCTTGCTTGACCGAGTATATGCATGGCTTTCAGAAGCGTAATCCAAATTTCTATGTGTTCAACTCTGTTCTGCATTTGGACGAGGCTACTCCGCACCTGCATATTGACTATATACCTGTTGGGCATTACAAGAGCGGCGTTGATACCCGAAATGGAATTGCACAGGCTCTGAAAGAAATGGGCTACGGAAGCGGCAAGGAAACCATTGCCCGCTGGCGTGAGGCAGAGTGCAAAGTTCTGACGGAGATTTGCGCACGGCAAGGAATACAGATTGCTGCTCCCGAAAAGTCCCGCGGCAGCTTGACTGTTGAGCAGTACAAGGAGTACGCAAAAGTCAAGGAGCAAGTCGAGGAGAAGAAAGAGGAAGTCTCCCGTCTTGATGAGCGAGCTGAATGCGCGGACAAGCTGCTGAAGCACCGTGAGGAACTGCGAACCCAGGTTGATGAAATAATCGACAGGTTGGAGGAGCAGTATCAGGAGAAGAATGCCGCTGTTGCTCACCTGGACGATGAAATAGCGGAAAAGTTCTCTGCGCTCACGCAGACCACAGCCGAGCTTGCAGATAAGCAGACTCTGCTTGAAACGAGCGCCAAAAAGGTTACGAAACTCAAATCCATAGACGAGATTGAAACGGGAAAGACTATGTTTGGCGGCAAGGTTACTCTCTCAAAAGAGGACTACGGCGCTGTGACCGACCTTGCAAGGAAACAGATAGCCGCCGAGAACAGGGATAGTGAGCTGACCGCCGAAATTGCAAAGCTGAAAAAGGAAAACGAGGAAGCTGCCGAGAGGAACGCTGCTCTTGAACAAAAAATGCGCTCGCTATTACCGCTGAAAGAAGCTCTGCGTAAAGCTGAAAATGAGCTTGGAAGCCTGAAAGCAAAGTACCAAAAGGTGCTGGAGTTTATTGAGGGGTTGAAGCTCACACAGAAGCTGGATGAGTTTTTACATCCTATCGGTCGGGGAATGCGAAAATAAGTGGGCGTTCTTGCATCGCGCCTTTATTCAATTTTGTTTTCAATTAGTATAGATTGTCTATATCGACAAATTTCAGTTTTTTTGATAATCCGACTTGTACTTTTGTACAAATTATTGTAATTTGTATTGCATTTTCTTTAACAATGTGATAAAATGAAATGGGTTATTATAACTTTGTTTAGAAAGGCGGTGTAAAGAATGGCAAAACTTACTATTGATGATTATTTATTTAGAAGCAATGATTTTGAGAATTCGCTCGATGAAGATTATAAGAAGAAGAACGGCATTTTTTACACCGATGTTCAGCTGGCAATAGAGATTGTCGATTATTTAGATATAGACTCTAAAAGCATTATTATCGACCCTTGTTGTGGTGCGGGTAGTTTTCTATATGCCGCTATGTCAAGTGGCTGTGAGAACGTTTATGGTGCAGATTTAGTTGACAAAGCATCACGCGAGCAATAATCTAAGCGATCTGCATCGACAACACCAGCAATAATAAGGGGCATATCAGAAAAAATAGTATTTTCTACAAAATTGGAAGATAAAATTTTACTAGCAAAAGAAAAGCAAATGACAACAAAAAAGTAATTTATATCCTGCTTTTGATTCAAAGATAAAGTATCAAGAATACATTGTTCAATATCTTTGATTAGCAATTTGCCAAACTCTTCATGAATTTCATTTTGACCATCAATAAATGGAGAAACAATATCCATAAATTCTTGCTTTACGGAAGGAGTAATTTTTTTAGATGCAGAAGCTTCGGTATATAAGTTTTTAAGAGCCTTTTCTAATATATGACTGTAGGGTAAATGACCGACATCATGAAGTAGGCCTGCAATTCTGATTGATTGAAAAGCAATAAAATAGATAAGTCTGTCTTCTCTGTTAAGATTGGAAGGACAATAATCATAATAGAGGCGACAGTCGGGAAAAGGCATATTTAAAATGCTATCAATTTCTGTGTTTTTCAGTTCGCGTGGCAATGTGCTTTGCAATGTGCAATTACGCCATTCACAAATTTCATGCTTGA
>USOZ01000051.1 GCA_900556525.1 uncultured Oscillospiraceae bacterium
AGGGCAATGTCGTCGACCGCTGGGAGGACGGCTATCACAGCGTCGATATAGAGAACGCGAAGAAGGTTCACGCCGTTCCCTACGATATGATGGTCGCCGGCAAGGACGGCAAGGGCGTCAGCGTCCTGCGTCTCTGGAGCGCAAAGAGCTCGGAAATAGACATGAACTCCTTCAATCAGGGCGATTACCTGCGCGCCATGGAGCAAAACGCCATGGCAGAGGTCATAAGCAAGGTGCTCTATCCCGCGGACAATCACCTCGAGGGTAAGGCTCTCCGTCTGCGCCAGCAGTATTTCATGTGCGCGGCTTCGATAGGCGATATAGTTATGCGTCACATGAACGTTTACGGAACGCTCGATAACCTCCACGATAAGGTTGCTATCCAGATAAACGATACTCACCCGACCCTCGCTATCCCCGAGCTTATGCGTATCCTGCTCGACGACTGCGGTTACAGTTGGTCGAAATCGTGGCATATTGTTACAAACACATTTGCTTACACGAACCACACGGTTCTTGCGGAAGCACTTGAAAAGTGGGACAAGGATCTTGTTCAGCGCGTTCTTCCGAGAATTTACACGATAATCTGCGAAATCAACCGCCGTTACTGCGAGGGACTTTCCAACCGTCTGCCTTATGAAAAGGTAGAGAGAATGTCTATTTTTAGCAACAATATGATAAAGATGGCGAACATCTGCGTTGACGCTTCGCACTCCGTAAACGGCGTATCCAAGCTCCACAGCGAAATTATTAAGGAAAGCGTTTTCCACGACGAGTATGAAGATAAGCCCACGAAGTTCAAGAACGTTACCAACGGTATCGCTTACCGCCGCTGGCTGCTCCAGTCGAATCCGCGCCTTACAAGCCTGCTTTCCGAGTGCATCGGCGAGGGCTTTAAGAAGAACGCACAGGAGCTTTCACGCTTCAGAATGTTTGAGAACGACGAAAGCGTTCTGCGCAGACTTTCTCAGATAAAGCACGACAACAAGGCGGATTTTGCAAAGTTTGTTTATAACACGACAGGCACGAAGCTGAACCTCGACAGCATTTTCGACGTTCAGGTAAAGCGTCTGCACGAATACAAGCGCCAACAGCTCAACGCGCTCAATATCATTTCTGAATACAACTATCTGCGCAATAATCCGGACGCGGATTTCGTTTCCAAGACATACATTTTCGCTTCAAAGGCTGCTCCCGGCTATTACATGGCAAAGCAGATCATCAAGCTCATCTGGTGTATCGGCGAGGAACTCAAGAAGAACCCGAAGCTCAACGAGAAGCTCGCGGTCGTATTCCTCGAGGATTACCGTGTAACGCTTTCAGAAATTCTTATGCCGGCTAGTGAAATTTCCGAGCAGATCTCCCTCGCGGGAACGGAAGCGAGCGGTACGGGCAACATGAAGCTCATGCTCAACGGTGCGATCACAATGGGTACTTACGACGGCGCTAACGTTGAGATCCACGAACAGGTCGGCGACGATAATATCTTCATTTTCGGAATGTCTACTCCCGAAGTAAACGTAATGAAGCAGAACGGATATTCGCCGGAGGGCTATTACAACCACAACGACACTATCCGCGGCGCTATCGACGCTATGTACAAGGGCTTCAACGGCGCGAAGTTCGACGAAGTTGCGAACGCTATCCGCTATGTTGACCAGTATATGTGCCTTGCGGACTTTGAAAGCTACCGCAGCACTCAGGCTAAGGCGAGAGAGAACTATAAAGACATTCTCAAGTGGAACAAGATGTCCCTTGCGAATATCGCAGGCTCCGGAATATTCTCCGCAGACCGTGCTGTTACCGATTATGCGCGCGACATCTGGCATATTTTATAATTAACACAACGGCAACGGGGCGCAACTGCGCCCTTTCGCTGTTTTTCTGAAAGGACCCGAATTATGCTACCGATTTACGACGCTTTCAGCGAATCCTATAAAACGCCTTTCGGCGCGGTTGCGAGCGGAACGGAAATTGAATTCAAGCTGCGCTTTCCCGTTGACGTTCTTGTCGAGGAAGTAATGCTTGTTTCATATCGCCCCGGCTATAAGGAACGCTTTGTGCATCTCGACCTCTGCGAAACCACCGACAGCTTCAAAATGTTCAGCTGTAAGTACGTTCCCGAGGACGTCGGACTGCACTATTACTACTTCTCGCTCCTGCTCAATCACAACCGTCACTATGTCAAGAAAAGCGGCGCGAGCCTCGGCGTTATCGATAACGGCGAGCTTTTCCAGCTCACAGTCTACGCCAAGGATATGACTACCCCCGATTGGCTCAAGGGCGGGGTAATGTATCAGATTTTTCCCGACCGTTTCGCGAAAAGCGGCATTTATCACGATAATGTTCCCGCAGACCGTCAGCTTCACACTGATTGGCTGGAAACTCCCGTCTGGAAGCCCGACAGCCGCGGTCAGATCACCAACAACGACTATTTTGGCGGCGATTTAAAGGGAATCGAGCAGAAGCTGCCTTATCTCGAATCGCTCGGCGTTACCGTAATTTATCTTAACCCGATATTCGAGGCGCACGAAAATCACCGCTACTGCACGGCGGATTATTCGAGAATTGACCCGCTCCTCGGAACGGAGGAGGATTTTGTTAGCCTTTGCAAGGCTGCTGCCGAGCGCGGGATAAAAATAATTCTCGACGGCGTTTTCTCGCATACCGGCGCGGACTCCACATACTTCAACAAATTCGGAAGATACGGCGAAAATACGGGCGCATACCGCGACCCGAACAGCCCTTACCGTGAATGGTACAGCTTCTCGAACTATCCGAACACATACGAATCGTGGTGGGGTATCACAACTCTCCCGAACGTTATCGAGAACAATCCCACATATACAAATTATATCTGCGGCGACGGGGGGATATTGCAGAAATGGATAGACCTCGGCGCAAGCGGCTGGCGACTTGACGTTGCCGACGAGCTTCCCGACGAATTTATTGACAATCTTAACAAGGCTGTAAAGGCGAAGGGCAACGACAAGGTCATTTACGGCGAAGTTTGGGAGGATGCGACGAACAAGGAAAGCTACGGCGTTCGCAGGCGCTATCTTATCGGCGGTCAGCTCGACAGCGTAATGAACTACCCCTTTAAAGAAGCTATCCTCAATTACGTTAAAACGGGCAATCCGCAGGAGCTTACCGAGGGGATAATGACTATCGTTGAGCATTATCCGAAGCCCTGCACCGATATTCTGATGAACTTTCTTTCAACTCATGATACCGAGCGCGCAATAACAAGACTTGCGGGCGAGGATGTGGGTTGGAACGGACGCGAATGGCAGGCGGAACGCTATCTGACCGACGAACAGTTCGTTTTCGGTATCACGCTGATGCGCTGCGCAATGGTGCTGCAATTCTTCCTTCCCGGAATCCCGTGCATTTACTACGCGGACGAAGCGGGGCAGGAGGGCTATAAAGACCCGTTCAACCGCCGCACATACCCATGGGGCAGAGAGGACGAGCGCCTTATTGATTTCACAAAGCGGCTCGGGCATCTGCGCCGCAGCATAAAGGCGTTCGCAAAGGGCGATCTGCATTTTATCGAGGTTACAAAGGAATACGTCGTGTTCAGCAGAACTGACCGTGAAATCGGCGAACAGGCGGTAGTTATAATGAACCGCTCGCGCAGAGTTATCGAGCGGCAGATAGATTGTCTTACCGAATATCAGAACTCGGTGGTCGTTCACGGAACGTCGTGCAGCGACGGAACAATAAGAGTTTCGCAGTTCGATTTCGGGCTTATAGTGTCAAAAAAGTAACCATAAAAGAAAGGATTTGCTGCAATGGCTGAAGTTGTTACAAGATTTGCGCCCAGTCCGACGGGCTTTATGCACATCGGAAACCTTAGAACGGCGCTGTATTCATATCTTATCGCGAAAGCGAATAACGGAAAATTTATTCTTCGTATCGAGGACACCGACCAGGAACGCCTTGTCGAGGGCGCGGTCGACGTTATTTACAGCACGCTTGAAATGACGGGGATAAAGTATGACGAGGGTCCCGATATCGGCGGTCCGAACGGTCCGTATATCCAGAGCGAACGCAAGGACATCTATATGAAGTATGCGAAGGAGCTTGTCGAAAAGGGCTATGCGTATTACTGCTTCTGCACTAAGGAGCGCCTTGAAAAGATTCACGAGGACGGCGAAATAGGCGCAGGCTACGATCGTCACTGCCGTGACCTCCCGAAAGAAGAGGTTGAAAAAAACCTTGCTGCGGGAATGCCTTTCGTAATTCGCCAGAAAATGCCGCTCAAGGGCAGTACGGGTTATGACGACGTTGTTTTCGGGCATATCGAAATTGAAAACAGCGAGATGCAGGATCAGATCCTGATGAAAGCCGACGGGTTCCCGACCTATAACTTCTGTCACGTTGTTGACGATCATCTCATGGGCGTAACGCACGTTGTACGCGGCTGCGAATATCTCACTTCCACGCCGAAATATGTTCTGCTTTCCGACGCGTTCGGCTGGGAACGCCCCGTTTACTGTCACCTGCCCCTGCTTATGGGCAAGAATGAGGACGGTTCGACAAGCAAGCTCTCTAAGCGCCACGGCTCGGTAAGTTTTCAGGAGCTTGTAAAGAACGGCTACCTCCCGCAGGCGATAATCAATTATATGGCGTTTACGGGCTGGTGTCCGAAAGATACGAATGAGGAATTTTTCACGCTCGCGGAGCTTGAAAAAGTGTTCTCTATCGAGGGTATAAGCAAATCCCCCGCGGTTTTCGACTATGAAAAACTGCTCTGGTTCAACAGCCACTATATAAAGGAAATGCCCGAGGTGGAATTTATCGAAAAGGCGAAGCCGTTCTACAGCGACGAACTGAAGCCCTTTGCGGACGACGCGAGAGTTGCGAAAATGGTTCAGAGCCGAATTTCGACATTCCCCGAAGTAAATGAAAAGGCGGCGTTTCTCGCGAGACTTCCCGAGTTTGACGCGGAGCTTTATGTGAATAAAAAGAACAAGACTACCGTCGAAATGGCGAAAACGATTCTCGAAGCGGCAATCCCCGTGCTTGAAAACGTAAGCGATTGGAACAATGACGCGCTTTTCGAGCTGCTCAAGCAGTTCGCTCAGGAAAAGGAACTTAAAGCGGGAGCTGTAATGTGGATCATCAGAATCGGCGTTTCGGGTCTTGCGGTAACTCCCGGCGGCGCGACCGAGCTTATGGAAGTTCTCGGCAAGGAGGAAACCTTAAAGCGCCTTAAAACGAGCCTTGAAAGACTTTAACGGAGGTTTTGCAGAATGAGTGAAGATAAAAAAGAATTTGTAAAGCGTGAAATTCCGCGCCCGGAATTTCCTAAGCGCGCGGTTATCACGGGCGGTATGCCTTACGGCAACAAAACGCTCCATTTCGGACATATCGGCGGCGTATTCGTGTTTGCCGACGTTTATGCGCGCTTCCTGCGCGACAGAATCGGCGACGATAACGTAATTTTCGTTTCGGGTACGGACTGCTATGGCTCGCCTATCGCGGAAAGCTACCGCAAGCTCTGCGCCGAGGAAAAATTTGAGGGAACGATACACGATTTCGTTGAAATGAACCATAAGGCGCAGAAGAAAACGCTCGACGATTATATGATAAGCCTGAACATTTTCGGCGCTTCGGGACTCGGCAGAACCGCCGAGATACACGACGACGTATCGGATAAGTTTATCCGCCGCCTGTACGAAAACGGACACCTGCGCAAGATAAGCACAAAGCAGTTCTACGACGAAAAGGCGGGCTGCTTCCTTAACGGCCGTCAGGTTATCGGAAAATGTCCCGTTGACGGCTGCAATTCCGAAAAGGGCTACGCGGACGAATGCGACCTCGGCCATCAGTATATGCCCGAGAGCCTTATTGACCCGAAGAGCACTCTTACGGGCGAAACTCCCGTTATGCGCGACGTTGACAACTGGTATTTCGACCTGCCCGCATATAACGCACTGCTCAAAGAATACACCGCGAAAATCTCAAAGATGAAAAACGTGCGTCCGCTCGTTTCAAGCACTATTTCGGAATTTCTCTGCGATCCCGTTATCCACATAAAAAATGAACTCCTCGACAAATATGAAGCGGTAAAGGCGCAGCTTCCCGAGCATGAATTTTCGGAGGAAAAGAAAAAACCGTCGTTTACTATCGGGTTTAAGACGCTCGACGAGATGAACGAAGCGTGCGCTGTGCTTTCGGCGAACGGAATACGCTACCGCACGGGTAAAACGCTCGTTCCGTTCCGTCTTACGGGAAATATCGAGTGGGGCGTAAAGGCGCCCGTTCTCGAGGGCGAGGACCCGCTCACCGTATGGGTTTGGCCCGAGTCGCTCTGGGCGCCTATCTCGTTCACAAAGGCTGTTCTCGAGCAGCAGGGAAAGGATATGGAGGACTGGAGAAAGTACTGGTGTTCTAAGGACGCGCAGGTTTATCAGTTTATCGGCGCGGATAACATTTATTTCTACGGCGTTGCAGAAATGGCAATGTTTATGGGGCTTCAGAAGGGCGAAAACACTATCGATCCGCCCGACGGAGAAATGCAGCTCCCCATTCTCTGCGCAAACAACCATATACTGTTCCTCGACAAGAAAGCGTCCAGCTCGGGCGCGGTAAAGCCGCCTATGGCTGCCGACCTGCTGAACTATTACACCGCCGAACAGCTTCGTATGCACTATCTCGGACTTGGGCTCGGACAGCGCAGCGTGAGCTTCCAGCCGAAGCCGCTCAACCCGCAGGCAAAGCCCGAAGATCCCGACCCCGTTGTTAAGGACGGCTTCCTGCTGTCGAATGTGTTCAACCGCATAATCCGCACCTGCATTTACGCCTGCCAGAAATATTACGACGGCGTTATGCCTGTCGGAGAGGTTGACGAGCAGGTGCTCGCGGACGCGAAAAAGGCGATACTCGACTATGAGCGGTTCATGTATCGTTTTGAGTTCCACCAGGCTACCTATGTTCTCGACAGCTATATCCGTAAGGCGAGCAAGTATATGGCGAAAAATCTAGGCGACGCGGACAAGAACAACGATGACGAGCTTCGCCGCAGAACGCTTGTTCAGCTTTTCCACATGATACGCACGGCGGCGGTTCTGCTCCACCCCATGGCGCCCCAGGGAACTGAAATGATACTCGAATATTTACAGCTCGACAAGAGCTTCTGGAGCTGGGACAAGATCTTCGATACGATTTCGGATTTCACGGGAGGAAAAGACCACAAGCTCAAATTCCTCGAGCCGAGAGTCGATTTCTTCACAAAGCACCCGAGCCAGTTTGCGGGCGCGGAGGAATAACCTCAGCATTTAATAAATCCCGAAAAGAACTGTCTTTTCGGGATTTTTTGGTTAATTCCGTCAAAACCGACGGCTTTGACGGAATTAGTATTGTACGGCTTTTTCGGCGGCTACGCCGCTTCGCAGAAACGGCGAATCTTTGTCTGTAGGAAGATTGAAAAATAGTATAAAATGTCATTTTTGTGCTAGCATAGCGAGATAAAAGCGCATATAATACAAACGACATTATTCTGAGGGGTGAACAAATGAATATAAACTATAAACACACGCTTTTCGCCTGCTTTGTCGGTTATATTGTGCAGGCGATAGTCAACAACTTCGTGCCGCTTCTGTTCCTGACATTTCAGGACAGCTACGGAATTTCCTACGGGAAAATCACGCTTCTTATCTCGATAAACTTCGGCGTTCAGCTCGTTATCGACCTGCTTTCGGCGTTTTTTATCGACCGTATCGGCTATCGAAAATCCGCGGTTATCGCGCACGCTTTTTCTATTGTCGGGCTTGTCGGGTTAGCAGTCCTGCCCGATATTTTCCCCGACCCTTTCTGGGGGCTTGTAACTACGGTAACGCTCTACGCAGTCGGCGGAGGGCTTCTCGAAGTGCTTATAAGCCCGATAGTTGAAGCCTGCCCGACCGATAACAAGGAGAAGGCGATGAGTCTGCTCCATTCGTTCTACTGCTGGGGACACGTCGGGGTCGTGCTGCTTTCCACGCTGTTTTTTACCGTTTTCGGTATAGAAAACTGGCGCGTGATAGCCTTAATCTGGGCAGTCATTCCCGCAGCGAACCTTATTTTGTTCCTGCAAGTGCCGATAAACAGCCTTATTCCAGAGGATGAAAGCGGAATGAAGCCGTCGGCTCTGCTAAGAAACAAGCTGTTTTACATTATGTTCCTGCTTATGCTTTGCGCGGGCGCTTCTGAGCAGGGCGTAAGCCAGTGGGCTTCGGCGTTCGCCGAGGCGGGACTCGGAGTGTCGAAATCACTCGGCGACCTCGCGGGACCTATGCTTTTTGCGATCCTTATGGGGACTGCACGGGCGATTTACGGAAAATTCGGGCATAAGATCGACCTCGAAAATTTCATGCTTTTCAGCAGCGTTCTCTGTATCGGTTCGTATCTGCTCACCGCACTTTCGCCGAATCCGGTGTTCAGCCTTATCGGCTGCGGTATCTGCGGCTTTTCCGTGGGAATACTCTGGCCCGGGACGTTTTCGCTCGCCTGCGCGGGGATAAAGGGCGGCGGAACGCTTATGTTCGCGCTTTTCGCGCTCGCGGGAGATATAGGTTGCGCGACGGGACCCGCCGTTGTCGGGAACGCTGCCGAGCTGCTCGGCGGAAGCCTTGATCTTGGTATTCTCTGCGGGATAATCTTCCCCGTGCTTATGACGGGAGGATTGCTGCTGTACCGACTGAGCAAAAAGCGCGCCGAGGAGAAGCCTTGACGCAGATGCCCATATAGTGCGGAAATATGGCGTTTTTGTGCTTGCGCACTAAGCTGAAATAAACTAAAATAAAAGAAAAAATCCGAAAGGAAAATAAGATGAAGTACACAAATCCTGTTATAAAAGGCTTTTATCCCGACCCGAGCGTATGCTTTGCGAACGGGAAATATTACATCGTCACAAGCTCGTTCCAGTACTTCCCCGGCGTTCCGCTTTTTGAAAGCGACGACCTCGTGAACTGGCGGCAGATAGGACACGTCCTGACCCGTAAAAGTCAGGTAATGCTCGAAAAAATCAACAGCTCCGGCGGCGTTTTTGCGCCGACCATACGATATAACAACGGCAGATTCTACATGGTGACCACGAACGACACGACCCACCGAAATTTTTACGTTTACACCGACGACATCTACGGTGAATGGTCGGAGCCTATCGAGGTCGATCAGGGAGGAATCGACCCTTCGCTTTATTTCGAGGACGGCCGCGCTTATTTTATGAGCAACGGCGCGGACGAGCGCGGCATTCCCGGAGTTGTTCAATGTGAGATAAACATTGAAACGGGCGAAAAACTTTCGCCGAGTACGACGATATGGTGACCAATACCTTGAATGATAAAAGGAGCTTTGTTGCGGTTGGTAAGCACGGGGTTCGCGGGGTTTCCCGAAAAAGGTCCCCAGACGCTCTCGCCGCGCGCACAGGTCACCATGTGACCGTACTCCGTGCCGCCCTCCGAGGAATCGAC
>USOZ01000052.1 GCA_900556525.1 uncultured Oscillospiraceae bacterium
GCCCGAAAGTTATAATACCACAAAACACTTCGGCAAGTGCATAAACCGCCGCGATAAGCGGAAAAACGTGCCGCAGAGCGATATTCCCGAAGTTGTTTTTTATCCAGTGTCCATTGCCGATGATCGCGAATTTCATCAATAAGCCGATCGAAAAGAGCGTGAACGACCACTATATAAACGACGCAAAGCGTATTATAAACGAGCTTCCGAACACTACCGTTATCGGCATCACAGGAAGCTACGGAAAGACCTCGACTAAATTCTATCTGAACAGGCTGCTTTCCGCGCGGTACAATGTGCTGATGACGCCCGAAAGTTATAATACCACAATGGGCGTTGTAAAGACGATACGCGGCTCGCTCAATGCTTCGCATGAGATCTTCATTTGTGAAATGGGCGCAAAGGGCGTCGGCGAGATAAAGGAAATCTGCGATATTGTTCACCCGAAGCACAGCATGATAACCTCGATAGGCGAACAGCACCTCGAAACTTTCGGCTCGCTCGATAACATAATAAAGACGAAATTCGAGATCGCGGACTGCATAACCGACGGAACGGTTTTTCTCAACTACGACAACGAGTATATCCGCAGCCACGGCACCGATAAGCGCAAGGTGACATACGGCATAGGCAGCGGAGAATATGATTATAAAGGTACCGACATTTCGGTTTCGCGAAAGGGAACGACTTTCACGGTCGTTCACGGCGGCGAAAGCCAGACGTTCACCACGAAGCTGCTCGGTGAACACAACGTTCAGAACATTGTCGGAGCAATAGCGGTCGCGAACAGCTTCGGCATACCGTTTTCGGAGCTTGTTTTCCCCGTAAAGCGGCTGGAATGTGTTCCGCACAGAATGGAAATTCTCGACAAGGGCGGCGGAATAACCGTTATCGACGACGCGTTCAACTCCAACCCCGCAGGTGCGCGCGCGGCGCTTAAAACGCTTTCGGGCTTTGAGGGACTGCGGATACTGGTGACTCCGGGAATGGTCGAGCTTGGCGAGCGCGAATATCAGCTCAACAAAGAGCTGGGCGAATTTGCCGCGGACTGCTGCGATATTGCAATACTTATCGGCGAAAAGCAGGCGCCGCCGATACGCGAGGGGCTGCTTGGAAAGGGTTATCCCGAGGAAAAGATACACGTTGCGGCAACGCTTAACGACGGTCTGAAGATCGCGTGCGGCGAAAAGGCGGGAGTTCCGCGCGTTATACTTCTTGAAAACGATCTTCCGGACAATTATTGATACAGAAAGGAACAAAAGACATGAAAATCAGAGTAGGCGTATTTTTCGGCGGAAAAAGCGTTGAGCACGAGGTTTCGGTAATTACAGGGCTTCAGGCGTGCGCCGCTGTGAATAAGGAGAAATATGAGGTTATACCCGTTTATATCACAAAGGACGGACGTTTTTTTGTCGGTGAACAGGTCGGAAAAATCGAAGCCTACCGCCGCATAAACGAGCTGCTCAAAAACAACACGCAGGTCATACCCGTTCAGGACGGCGGCTTAAAGCTCATGCGCTATCCGATGAAGAAATTCGGCGAAAATATAATGGCGCAGATCGACGTTGTGCTTCCCGCTGTACACGGGACGAACGTTGAGGACGGCGCACTTCAGGGATATTTGCAGACGCTCGGTGTTCCGTACGCTTCGTGCGACGTGATTTCCTCGGCAGTCGGAATGGATAAATACGTTATGAAAACCGTGTTTAGGGACAATGATATCCCTGTTCTGCCCTGCGCGGTCGTGAACGTTAAGGAGTACACGAAAAATTCCGACGAGGTTATCAATCTTATCGAAAGCAAGACAACATATCCCGTTATCGTAAAGCCCGTGAACCTCGGTTCGAGCGTCGGGATAAGAAAGGCGAAGAACCGCGAAGAGCTTTCCGAAGCGCTTGAATACGGCTTCACTTTTGCGATACGCGTGCTTGTGGAAAACGCAATAACGAAGCTCAAAGAGATAAACTGCTCGGTTCTCGGAGACTATGAGGACGCGCAGGCGAGCGAGTGTGAAGAGCCTGTCGCAAACGACGAGATACTTAGCTATCAGGATAAATATGTCGGCGGTTCAAAGGGTGCAAAGGGAATGGCTTCGCTGAAGCGAAAAATTCCCGCAGATATTTCGCCTGAACTGCGCGAGGAAGTCCGCACGCTTGCCGTAAAGGCGTTTAAGACGCTCGGGTGCAGCTGCGTTGCGCGTATCGACTTTATGCTCGACGAGGAAACGGGGAAGCTGTATCTTAACGAGATAAACACAATTCCCGGAAGCCTTGCGTTCTACCTCTGGGAGCCGCTCGGCGTAAAATATTCCGAGCTTTTGGATAAGATGATAGGGCTGGCGTTCAAGCGTCAGCGTGAAACGCAGTCGCTCAGCTTTTCGTTCGACACGAACATTCTCGAAAACGCGTCGTTCGGTGGAAGCAAGGGCTGCAAGGGAAAGGCATGAGCATGAAAAAACCTTACATTATCGGCTTGAAATTCGGAACATGGCAGAGCGAACTTTGGTTTTCGGCGGAGGACGACTCCGAAACCGAGAAAAAGTGGAAAAAAGCGGTGGATTCGCTTACGGCGGTCGGTATCGGCTGCACTCATTCCAACGACTTTCTCTCGGCTGCCGTAGACCACTTTGAAAGCAGCGGATTTGTCCGCATACAGCGCTGATGAAGCAGCTTACCGTAAACAAAAACGCGGCGGGGCAGCGGCTTGACCGATTTTTGCTGAAAACCTTTCCCGCATTGTCGCAGGGATTGCTCTGCAAGACATTGCGAAAAAAGGATATAAAGGTGAACGGAGTGCGTGCGAGCGCGGATTACCGCGTCTGCGAAAACGACGTTGTGACGGTGTACATAAAAGACGAGCTTCTCGAGGAGAAGAAACCCTCCGAAGACGATTTTCTCACGGCGGACAGCACCCTGAACATAATTTATGAGGACGAAAACATTCTCCTCGTTGATAAGCCCGCGGGAATGGTCGTTCACGAGGATAACGAAAATTCGCGCGACACGCTTATAAACCGCATAAAAAGTTATCTTTACCGCAAGGGGGAATATCGCCCCGAGGAGGAATTTTCGTTCGCGCCGAGCCTTTGCAACCGTATCGACCGAAACACGGGCGGTATCGTTATCGCGGCGAAAAATGCGGAAAGCCTGCGCATACTCAATCAGAAAGTGCGCGACAGGGAGCTTACGAAGCTGTATATCTGCGCGGTGCATGGGATTCCCGAGCCTCGCGAAGCCACGGAAACCGCGTACCTGTTCAAGAATGAACAGGAGAACCGCGTTGTGATCTCCGAGAAAAAAACGCCGCAGAACCGCACGATAGTGACGAAATACCGCGTTCTTGAAACAAACCGAGGAAACAGCCTGCTGGAAGTCGACCTTATAACGGGGCGAACTCATCAGATACGCGCGCATATGGCTTATCTCGGACATTTTCTGCTTGGCGACGGGAAATACGGCTCGAATAAAATAAACCGCGAACTTGGCTACCCTTATCAGGCACTTTACAGCTATAAGCTGATATTCAGATTTACGACTGACGGCGGGATTCTCAATTACCTGAACGGCAGGGAATTTACCGCTGAAAATATATGGTTTCTGGAAAAGTTCAGAAGAAAGGATCAAAAATG
Source organism: uncultured Oscillospiraceae bacterium (assembly GCA_900556525.1). Classification (GTDB taxonomy): domain Bacteria; phylum Bacillota; class Clostridia; order Oscillospirales; family Ruminococcaceae; genus Ruminiclostridium_E. Next base: position 3,629 of record USOZ01000052.1, read on the forward strand.
AAGTATGTAGTTTTACTCTGCGACGGAATGGCAGACCTCAAACGCGATGACCTCGGCGGAAAAACTCCGATGGGTTGCGCGAAAAAGCTGAATATGGACAAGCTCGCTAAGAAATCGGAAATCGGTCTTGTAAAGACAGTTACCGACGGTATCAAGCCCGGAAGCGACGTTGCGAACCTCTCGGTTCTCGGCTATGACCCCTCGATTTACTATTCGGGACGTTCTCCCCTCGAGGCGGGAAGTATCGGTATCGACATGAAGCCGACGGACGTTTCGTTCCGCGCAAATCTCGTAACGCTCTCGGACGAGCCTGTTTACGAGGATAAGACGATTCTCGACTACTGCGCGGACGACATTTCTACCGAGGAAGCCGAAGTTCTCATAAAGTATCTTGCGGAAAAGCTCGACACGGACGAGTTCCATTATTACAGCGGCGTAAGCTATCGTCACTGCCTTATCTGGAGCAACGGAACGCTCGACGTCGGAACGCTTACCCCGCCGCACGATATTACGGGCAAGCCGATAAAGAACTATCTTGGATTTAACGAAAAAAGCCGTCCGCTTCTCGAAATGATGAAGAAATCGTACGACCTGCTTAAAGATCACCCCGTAAACAAGGCGCGCGTTGAGCGCGGTCTGCGTCCCGCGAACAGCCTTTGGTTCTGGGGCGAGGGCGTTCGCAAGAATCTCATGCCGTTCACCGAAAAATACGGTCTGAAAGGCGCAATGATAAGCGCGGTAGACCTGCTCAAGGGTATCGGCAAGTTCACGGGAATGGACGTTATCAACGTTCCCGGCGCAACCGGCTATATCGACACGAATTTCAGCGGCAAGGCGCAGGCGGCTATAAAGGCGCTCAAGGACGGCGCGGATTTTGTGTACATTCACGTTGAAGCGCCCGACGAGTGCGGACACCGCTTCGAGGTGGCGAATAAGGTCAAGGCTATAGAGCTTATCGACGAGCTTATTCTCGGACCCGTGCTTGAAGCGTTCGACGGCGAACCGCTGCGCGTGCTTATCTGCCCCGATCACCCCACGCCTCTCGAGCTTCGCACGCATACCAACGCGCCTGTTCCGTACATGATATACGACAGCACCAAGGAAAGCGCGGGAGTTGACTGCTTCTGCGAGGAAAGCGCTGAAAAAACAGGCAGGTATGTTGAAAAAGGCTTTACGCTTATGGAGCATTTCTTAGAAAAGTGAGAGTAAACGCAGGAATGAACCGCACCCGTTAAGTGCGGCTCATTTCTTTGCGTTTGAGAAGTGTCGAAAAATGTAAAAAAGGAACAAGAGAAATGGAAAAAACAGAACAGAAAGAGAACAAAATGGGCTATATGCCCGAAAATAAGCTACTCATGTCAATGTCGCTGCCGATAATGATTTCGATGATAATTCAGGCGCTTTACAATATCGTTGACAGTATGTTCGTCGCGCAGCTCAGCCAAGACGCGCTTACGGGCGTTACGCTCGCTTTCCCGATGCAGAACCTGATGATCGCGGTCGGTACGGGTACGGGCGTAGGTATAAGCTCGTACCTCTCGAAAAGTCTCGGCGAACGCAACAAAGCGCTTGCTTCAAACGTTGCGAAAAACGGTATTCTGCTGGGATTTTTCAGTTGGCTGCTGTTCGTGATTATCGGCATATTCGCGGCGCGTCCGTTTATCGCTTCGCAGACGCAGGTCGAATCGGTTATCGGCTACGGCACGGAATATCTCACTATCTGCGCGACTTTATCTTTTGGGATTTTCGGTCAGCTTATCTTCGAGCGGCTTTTACAGGCAACGGGAAAGACGATTTTCACCATGATAACTCAGGCAACGGGCGCGGTTATCAATATAATTCTCGACCCTATCCTGATTTTCGGATATTTCGGAATGCCGAAAATGGGTATTGCGGGCGCTGCCGCGGCAACGGTTATCGGTCAGATAATCGCAATGCTTATGGCGCTTATGTTCAACCTCAAGAAGAACAAGGAAATTGACTTTTCGTTTAAGGGCTTCCGCCTGTCCGCTCCCATTATCAAGCGGATTTATTCGGTCGGATTTCCGTCGATCGTAATGGTCGCGATCTCTTCGATAATGACATTTGCAATGAATAAGATCCTTGACGGATTTTCAACCGTTGCGACGAACGTTTTCGGAATTTATTTTAAGCTCCAGAGCTTTGCGGTCATGCCCGTTTTCGGTCTGAACAACGGCATGATACCGATAATTTCCTACAACTTCGGCGCGAAGAACAGAAAGCGTATCCTAAAAACAGTGCGGCTGAGCCTTACCTATGCGTTCTGCATAATGCTTGTGTGCATTGCGATTTTCCAGCTTTTCCCCGAGCAGCTTATAAGTATGTTCGCGACGGAGGGCGAGACGAACACCGCGCTCTATGAAATGGGCGTTCCCGCGCTGCGTATAATGAGCGTCAGCTTCATTCTCGCGGGCGTGTGCATTGTAATGTGCTCGGTTTTTCAGGCGCTCGGAAACGGCGTTCTGAGCCTTATCGAATCAGCCGCGCGTCAGCTTGTCGTGCTTGTTCCCGTGGCTTATCTTATGTCGCTTACGGGAAATGTCCAGCTCATCTGGTGGTCGTTCCCGATCGCCGAGCTGATGTCGCTTGCGTGCTGCGTTGTGTTCTATATCTACATTGACCGTAAAATCATCAGGAACATTCCGCTCGAACCCGGCAGGTGAAAAAAGGAGGAAAAATGAACAATTTCAAAGCGGCTATCTTCGACCTTGACGGAACGCTTTTCGATTCAATGACCCTCTGGGCGGACATTGACAGGGATTTTTTCAGCAAACGCGGAATTGAAATTCCCGAAGATTATATGGTTTCGATAGCGCACCTTGGAATGTACGACACGGCGGTTTATACGAAAAATCGCTTTGAGCTGGCGGAATCTCCCGAGGAGCTTATCGCGGAATGGAGCGAAATGGCGCTGCGGTTTTACTCCGAGGAGGTCACGCTGAAAAAGGGCGCGGCGGAGTACCTGCGGCAGCTTAAAGAAAAGGGGATATCCCTCGCAGTCGCGACCGCCAACGGCAGACACCTTTTTGAACCCGCGCTGAAACACACGGGAATTGACGGGCTGTTCGACGCGGTCGTTTCAAGCGACGAGGTCGAGCGGAAAAAGGGCTTCCCCGATATTTACCTGCTTGCGTGCAAAAAGCTGGGCGGTATCTCTGCGGCTGAAACGGTCGTTTTTGAGGATATTCTGCTCGGAATAAAGGGCGCTAAGGACGGCGGCTTTCAGACCGTCGCGGTCTATGATGAAACCTCCGCAGAAAATGAAAAGGAGCTTCGCACGCTCGCGGACAGGTATATCTATGACTTTACCGAGATGATGAAGTGAGGAGAAATTCGGGTTTGTTAAAATTGACGGGTCGGCAAATTACGGCGGATCAAAGCGATTCACTCTGCTGTGATAATGCCTGTCAGACTGCCTTTTATTATGTCGCGTACATATTTTACGGCTAGCGTTTTTTCGAGCTTAACTTCGCCGTGGAGCCAGTCTGTGATTATCCCCGTGAAATCCTCGCAAAGATACAGTTTCAGTTCGTCACGCCCTACGTAGTCGTACACGCAGTTGAGCATATGCTGATTCTGCCCGAGATAATTTAGGAAAGTGCTGATTAAATCTGCATACCCGATTTAATCAGTGCTTCCTTAAGGCTGCTATATGGATCCGGATTTGCGGGTGAAAAATGAAGGCGTTATTGTGCTTTCGCTTGTCGGAACGTGTAAAGCTGAAATTATCTGAATAGCGGCAGATGAGACTTCTCATGGTGTCGGTTCGTTTATGATAAGTAAGTCGGCGGCATAACAATGTTGCGGGAAAGGAAATGCACAATGAAAAACAAGCACGTTTTAAACGTATTTTCGCTATTGGCGGCGGTTTGCATAGCCGCAGGGTGCAATGGAAGCACGGCGGAAACGACTGAGGCAACAGGAACACAAGACGCGGCTGTGCAGACAACTGCTACTGAATCCGAAAACGTCTTAATTCCTAAATCCGTGGAATTGGGCGATCGTTCATATGACGCACAAACGGAAGAACTGACGTTGTACATAAACAATGAAACGGACGTAAGCGATTTATCGCTTATGAAAAACTTGAAGAGGCTGGGTTTGTGTTCGGCTGTTCCCGAAAAAGATATTGAATGTCTCGGATATGAGAGCATAAAAGATCTGTCGTCGCTGGAATCGCTGTCGTTGGAGAATGTTGTTTTCAGAAATGAAAGTGGATATGATTTTGCCTTTCTTAATTCGCTGCCAAATCTTAATGATATTTCGGTCAATCTGGACAGTTCTGTTGATTTTGAATGTTTAGCAGATATTGAAAATCTGACAAAGCTGACGTTAAACATTGACGGGGAAATTGACGTTTCGGGCATAGGCAAACTGAAAAATCTTTCCGAGCTGAAGCTGATAAACAAGTCGATTTATGATTACGGAAACGTAAAAAATATCGGCAGCATTTCGGAAACAGAAAAGCTCAGAAGCCTGTCGTTATATCTGGTTCGGTTCGATGAAAGCTATGGCATGAAATTTGATTTTTTATATGAAATTCCCGCTCTTGAGAAAGTGGAACTCGGTTGGTATGTTCTGGACGACTGGACTTTTTTAAACAATCTCACCAATATAGAAGACCTGACATTATTTCGATGTAATATTGACAACACAGAGTTTGTTAATGAGATGAGCTCCTTGAAAAATCTTGCATTGACCAACACGAAGATAACGAATTACGACTGTTTGAACGACAATTATTCTGTTGAAAATTTATCGCTGGTCGAAAACGGCATGACAGGTTCCGACTACGATTTTTCGGGAATATCACACTTGAAAAAATTAAAACGCTTGTTCGTTTGTGAAAACCCGGTGGACAAGGAAAAGTACGATCGCGGCATTGAAGCTGTTAAGTCGGCATTGCCGGATTGTGAAATAACCGAATATTAAGGAAGCGCTGAATAAATCGCGGCACGCATCTTGCTTGCATATTTTCCGCTAGATTGCACGAAAATTCCTTGAAATACATCAAGTATTCCTGCGTCGTTTTCATGCAATCACTGGGGGCGTCTTCCGCCTACGAAAAATCTGTCTGCGCGATCTGCATACCCGATTTAATCAGCACTTCCTTAAAATGCACGGCATTCGTTTTCTGTTCGGGACATTTTACATCTTATCACGTTTTTTTCGGACAAACAAGGACATTACGCCGAGCGCCTGATCCCAAAAATCAGTTTAAAGAACCACGCGAACGCTTTCGGACTTTTCATGACAACGACTTTCATAGTTATGTACACTCCTTATCTATATTTCCGCGTAAAGCGGAGAATGGCTAACACCTGCGGATGATCACGATTCCTATAACGATAAAAATTCCCGCGATAAGGAACAGCAAAAAACGGTAGGAAAGGCAGCAAAGGCACATAAGACCAAGAAAAATAAGCACGGCAGCAAAAACCGACTTCCCGCAGTTTCTCCGATTTCTCAATCCAAGCCCTCCCGTAAAAAAACTCAAGCAGCCTAAAAAAGCTGCTTGATATACTGTATTCGATTGTCGATTTTTTGTTACTTTTTTTCAAGTTCGGAAAGCTCGCCGAAAATTCTCTCGTAATTGCGGTAGCGGCTTTCTGAGATCTCCCCCGCTTCAAGCGCCTCTCGAACCCCGCAGCCCATTTCTTTCAAATGAACGCAGTCCGCAAACCTGCAATCCTTTCCCGAAAATTCGCGAAAACAGCCTTTAAGGTCCTTTTTCTGAATATTCGCGTATCTGCCGATCTCAACGGTCGAAAATCCGGGCGTGTCGGCGATATAACCGCCGTG
>USOZ01000053.1 GCA_900556525.1 uncultured Oscillospiraceae bacterium
CAGCTCGTGCAGGCTCGGGCGGCGCAGATCCGCGTCGATAAGCAGGACGCGCTTTTCAAGCTGGCTGAAAGCTATTGCGAGATTTGCTGCGGTAGTGGTCTTTCCCTCGCTTTTGCACTGACTCGTTACAACGACGGAGGAAAGAGAGCGCGCGGACATTGCCGAAAGCAGGTTCGCACGGATATTCTTGTAGACTTCGGAAATGACGGGCGGAGTATTTTCGTTAAGGGACGAAAAATGGAACAGCTCATACGAACGCTTTACAGCTATTACCACTACATTGTGATCGACACCCCGCCGCTGTGCGTTGCGAACGACGCGCTGCTGTTCGGGGGATATACCGCAGGCGTCGTTCTCGTTATACGCGAGAACAAAACGACCCACGCCGACCTAAAAAAAGCGCTTCTCACGGTCTCTCTCGCGAAAGCCAATCTTATCGGCGCGGTAAAGACGCACTGCTCCGACCTGCGCGACGAGGTTTCCGATTACCGCAACGCTCTTGCCGCAGAGGATCCCGACGCTGACGAGGATGAGGAAGAATGATCGCTGCCGCAACGTGTATTGCGCTGCCGCTGCTGCTTGCGGCGTGTTCGGCGCTGAAGAAAAAAGCTCTCGTATGCTCCGTATCGGGCGTTATTATCTTTTTAGGCACTTTTCTTTGCATAAGCTCGTTTTCGCCCGATATTTACGCGCAGTATCAACTGATCTCGGAGGGAAGCGCAAGTGCCTTTCCGATCGGATTTTCCTACCCCGCGCGACTGCTCGCGCCGATTTTTCCGGACAATACAGCATTTTGCACCGTCCTGTCCGCAGTTTTCGCACTCTCCGTTTCATGCTATGCTTACCGTTTATCGGCATCCCCGTCCGTTTCGGCGGTGATATTTGCCGCGAGCGGCTTCTGGCTTTATTTTGTACATGAACCCGTGATATTCTGCGCTGCGGCGCTTTGTATGCCGGCATTTAAATACGCTTCGCAAAGGCGATTTGTACGGTATGCCGCGCTTGTGCTGCTTGCAGCCTGCTTTTGTCCGGAAGCGCTGCTTCTTCTCGCTTTTTATCCCGTGCTGCTTTTCCCCGCCGAGCTTCCCCTGCTTATCGCAGGTCTGCTTGCGGGCGCCGCACTTTTGTTTATAGATCTCGGGGACGTCCTTTTTCAGTATATGTCCGCTTCGGTGCAGACATTCCCGCAGAACGGAATATCCCCGCTTGTCCCCGCAGCATTTTTCCTGCTGTTCATTTTTGCGGCGCTTACCCGCCGTATGAATTCGGACAAGGACTACTCAGAAACTATGATAATTACACTTTTTGCGGCGGCTGCAATGTCACTGCTGAGTGTTTCGGATATTCGTTTTATGCCGCTTGCCGCAATGCTCGGTCTTTCGTCGGTCATCTCCGTGAGCGGAGAGCTTTTCGCGGTAGGAAAGCGGCTTGCCGCCATGACTTTCCGCGAAAATGAACAAAAGGCAAAGGTCGCGTTTACGGCTGCCGCCGCTGTTATCGCCGCAGTCTGGTACGGCTTCATACTGGTGCAGACGGGGGTGTTTGAATGGGTCTGAAAACCGATTCCTTTATCGCCGCTCATCCGATCGCCGCACGCTTCGCCGAAAAAAGGATACGCGCCGTTTTTGCGACAGGTACGGGCGAAAATATCTCCGTTCACGCCGCCGCAACATTCGCTTGTGCATTTCTCCTGTTCGGCGCGCCGTTTGAATGGGTCTATTACCTCGGATTTGCGGTAATGCTTGCCGTCTGGCTCAGCGCCGCGCTGCTTGCGGGCTTTATGAGGCAATGGCTTTTTCCCGTTTATTCCGCAGTACTGCGGTTTCTGCCGCTGCTGCTCCTCGGCGGACGCAATCCGCATACGGGCGCGCTCGACGAGCTGCTCACACAGCTCTGCTCACTCGTGACCGACTGCGTTTTTGTTCCGCTTTATGCACTTGAACCCGACAGAACCATGCTCTGCGCAGTTTTCTTCGGAATTGAAGCGGCGCTCTTTATCGCGGGGATTTTCCTGCGGAAAAGCGCAAAGCAATCACGTTTTTACTGCAAAATAAGAATACAGATGCTACAACATCCTTCAAAGTAAGAAAGGCTGGTAAAAAATATGAAACTCAGGAAAATACTCTGCTCCGCGCTTGCGGCAATTATCGTGTTCGGCACGGTGCCTGCGGTCGGAATTACAGCGGGTGCGCAGCCGTCCGTCGGCGCTTCGGACGATACGACGATCGGCGACTTCCTTACCCTCAGCAGCTATATCCGCGCTGCTACGGGATACACGCTCGCGCAGTACCTCGCGCTTATCGACAGCGGCGTTATCGCCAACCGCACTATTGAGCTTTCGCCCTCTGCGGGGAATTTTGTGGTAATGACAAAGGACGAGCTGCGTGAACTCGGAAAATACCGCAATCTAAAGCTCAGCTTTAAAATCTCGAACAATACTATCGGATTTACATACAACACTTCCCTTACGGGCAGTCAGGCGAACAATATCAGCAATGCAATGGCTTCGGGAGATCATTTCTTCCTCACGCTCTCTTTCTCGAAGGGAACCGACTCCAACGGCAATTCTTACATTGACATAAAGCGTTCTTCGGCGAACCCGAACACCGAAAGCCTTGATTACACGCTTTACGCTGCGGATTTCCGCACTCTCCTCGGCTGGAACAAGCTGATTGACGACTCGATCTTTGCGGATTCTCTCTATTATTATATGTACGAGATCAATCTCAACGACAAGGTTTCTTCCTCGCCGAGCAAGAGCCTTTCTTCGGGATACAACCTCAGTTTCACGCTCAATAACGCGTCGCAGCACGGTATCAGAATAAAATATGAGACAAAAGATGACGCATACTACTCGAAAAAGCAGGTAATGAACATTCTCGAAAGCCTTATCAAGAAATATATCGGACTTTCGGACAGCGATACCGGAACGCTTGTGGATTACGTCAACAAGGTAGCGGACAGCATGGAAAGCACTATTCCCGATAAGCTGCTTACCGAAGATGATGTGAACAAGCTGATAGAAAAGTATTTCACAAATCACCGTGAGGAATTCATCTCCGCAGTCCTCAGCGACGAACGCTATACCGGACAGATTGATAACCTCCAGAACGCGATCACGATAATCAACGACAAGCTCGCAACTTATCAGGTTCCGGACAGCCAGATAATCGACGTTGTAAAAAATCTTATTGAAAACGACAGCTCCATACGCGATCTGCTCAAAGGCAAAGACGGTGCAGACGGTAAGGACGGCGCCGATGGTAAAGATGGTGTAAACGGCACGAACGGTAAAGACGGCGTAAATGGTACGAACGGTAAGGACGGCGCTGACGGCGAATCCTTTGAGGACTGGGCAAAGCGCAACTACGGAAGCGTTGAAAACTTCATCAACTCCGTTAGCTTTGAAGGCTGGGCGAAGAGAAATTACGGAAGCGTCGAGAACTTTATCAAGAATGTCACAGGAAAAGAGGGCGCAAACGGTAAATCCGCCTACGAACTCGCTCAGGAACAGGGTTATAAGGGCACTCTCGCTCAGTGGCTCGAATCGCTCAAGGGCGAGGACGGCGAACCCGGACAGGACGGAGCAGACGGCGAGGACGGTAAGGACGGCAGAGACGGCGTTGACGGACGCGACGGTAAGGACGGACAGGTCGTTTATGTAAACGGAACGTACGGACAGGTTCCCTCAAATACAGGAAACAGCACCCCGACCGCGGGAGACGTTACGCTCGACACCTCCAACACGACCTACGGAAAGGGCGGCGTTGTAAACCCGAATACAGGTATCGCGATAGGTCTTATTATTCCGGCTGCTGCCGCAGGCTCTGTTCTTCTCGTTAAGAAATCAGGCCGCAAAAGAGGCAGAAGAAAGTAAAAAATAAAAACGACCCGCTGTTCATGAATGTTCAGCGGGTTTATTATCGAAAGGCAGATTATGGAACTCAACATTGTTCTTGTCGAACCGCGTATCCCCCAGAATACGGGCAATATCGCGCGCACCTGCGCGCTTACGGGCGCAAGACTTCATATCGTAAAGCCAATGGGCTTTGAAATTGACGACAGGCAGCTTAAACGCGCGGGGCTGGACTACTGGCACCTGCTCGACATAACCTATTACGAAAATCTGGACGACTTCTTCTCAAAAAATACCGACGGAGATTTCCGATATTTCAGCACAAAAGCGCTGAACAACTACTGCGACGTGCAGTACCAAGACCGCGTGTATATCGTTTTCGGGCGCGAAGATCAGGGGCTTCCCGAACAACTTCTCTACGAAAACAAGGAACGCTGCGTGCGTATCCCGATGATCGACAACGAAGCGGCGCGCAGCCTTAACCTCTCGAACAGCGTTGCTATAGGCGCATACGAAGTGCTGAGGCAGTGGGGCTTCCCCGAGCTGAAAAACAAAGGCTCTCTCACAAAATTCCACTGGGAATAATCCCGCAAAAACAAAAACTCGGAACGGTTCTTCGACGTCCCGAGTTTTTTTATCGCCTTAATTATTATTCAGCTTCTGCATACTTTGCGGAAAGCTCGTTGATAGTGCCGTCTGCGAGCATCTTTTCAACGGTAGCGTTGATTTTATCGAGCATTTCGGTGTTGCCCTTTGCAACTGCGATTCCGTATTCCTCGGACTCGAAAGCGTCGTTGTCCTCAACGATCTTCAGACCCTCGTTGTCGCCAACGTACTTGAGAGCTGTTGCGGAGTCGATAACAACAACGTCGCACTTGCCATTGATAAGCTCAAGGATAGCTTCTGTACCCTTCTTGAACGCTTCATAAGGATAGCCGAAATCCTTTACGCAGGTTTCGCCTGTGTAACCCTGGATTACAACGATCTTCTTATCAGCCATATCGGAAGCCTTTTCAATAGCGGAATCTTCCTTAACGATCATTACCTGCTTTGCTGTGTAGTATGTTGTCGAGAAGTCAACGGATTCTCTTCTTTCGTCGGTAGCAGTCATACCGGAAATAACCGCGTCGATCTGACCGTTCTGGAGAGCGATAAGAAGGGAGTCGAATTCCATGTTCTCGATTACGGGAGTCATGTTGTTGTCATCTGCAATCTGCTTTGCGATAGCAATGTCGATACCGTCGTACTGGTCGATAACGCCGTTTGCGGCAACAAATTCAAAGGGCGGGAATTCTGCGTTCGTACCGAACTTGATAGTGCCTGCGGAAGCGGTATTATCCTGAGCCGCGTCATTGTTTGCTGCGGAAGTTGTTGCGGCTGCGTCGTCCGACTTCTTTTCGGAACAGCCTGCAACGGATACAGCCATGAGGGCTGCTGCTGCTGCTAAAGCAAGAATTTTTCTGAGTTTCATTTTAGTTTTCTCCTTAATTTTTATTTTGGGTTCCAAAAAACTGCCGTAAAGGAGGTCTTTTGAAATTCCCTATTTTATAAATGCAGATCTCTCTGCGTTTATTTCAGAACTTTACTTAAAAATCTGATCGTGCGCTCGTTTTTGGGATTGCTGAAAACTTCTTCGGGCGCGCCCTGTTCGAGAATATTTCCCTGATCCATAAATAACAGGCGGGTGCCGACTTCGCGGGCAAATCCCATTTCATGCGTAACTACGACCATTGTCATTCCCGAATTCGCCAGATCTTTCATAACGTCGAGAACCTCGCCGACCATTTCGGGGTCAAGTGCGGAAGTCGGCTCATCGAAAAGCATTATTTCAGGCTCCATTGCGAGAGCGCGCGCAATAGCGACTCTCTGCTTCTGTCCGCCCGAAAGCTGATTCGGATAAGCGTCCGCCTTTTCGGAAAGCCCTACTCTTGCGAGCAGCTCCTTACCTTTATTTTCAGCCTGTTCCTTTGTCATTTTCTTGAGCAGAACGGGCGCAAGCGTAATGTTGTCCATTATTTTGAGGTGCGGGAAAAGGTTGAACTGCTGAAAAACCATTCCCATTTTCTGCCTCATTCTGTTTACGTCTGCTTTCGGAGTGTTTATAAGCTCGTCGTCAATGTAAATTTCGCCCTCGGTCGGCGTTTCAAGCAGGTTAAGGCAGCGCAGAAACGTACTTTTTCCCGAACCCGAAGGTCCGATTATAACGACTACCTCGCCCTGTGAAATATGCTCGTTTATACCGTTGAGAACGTGCAGGTCGCCGAACGACATATGCAGATTGTTTACCTTTATCATTCCGCTTCCCCCTTATCTTATCTCGGATTTTCTGAGCTTTTTTTCAATTACGCGAAGCCCTATCGTAAGCGCCTTTATGATTATGAAGTAGATGACCGCCGTTCCGACAAGCGGCATAAACGGTTCAAAGGTAGCGCTCTTGATAAAGTCGCCCGCTTTCTGAATATCCATAAGTCCGACATAACCGACGATCGCCGTTTCTTTTATAAGAACGATAAATTCGTTGCACAAAGCGGGGAAAATGTTCTTGACTGCCTGTGGGATAACAATGCGTATCATGGTCTGGCTCACGCTCAGTCCGAGAGAACGCCCCGCTTCGGTCTGACCCTTATCAATAGAGAGAATACCCGCACGGATTATCTCGGAAACGTATGCGCCCGAATTTATTCCGAACGCTATCGCCGCGATTATCCACTTATCAATATGTACCGACGCGAAAATTACGAAATAGATTATCATAAGCTGCGTAACCGACGGCGTTCCGCGGATAACGTCTGTATAGACCTTACCTATCCCGCGCAGGAATTTCTTGCTCGAAAGGCTGCAAAGCGCGATGAGCAGACCTATCGCAACGCCTATAACTATCGCGAGGAGCGAAATTTTTATCGTTACGCCGATACCGTCGAGAAACAGCATATATCTGTCCTCGCGTATAAAGCATTTGTAAAAATCCTGCTGGATATCCTGAAAAAATTCCATTGATCTGACCCTTTCTTTTTCGGGTTATTGATCACGGCGCGGAAAATTTTCCGAAATTCGCCGTAATCCGTCATTTTTCGGCAAAAAGCCGACCCCCGCGCCCTGCGGGGGACAGACTCATTTTTTCTTCTTTTTCGCTAAAATCGAAAGAACAACGCAAGCTGCTACCGCAACCGCCGCAACAACGATTATAACGATCGTTACGGGGGAAATGGGCGAGGATACGCCCGCAATGCGCGCTGTTTCAAATGCCATGTTCATAATATCATTCCTTTCGGGTTACTTTTTACGTTTTGCGACTACAATTACAAAGCCGACAAGTGCTCCGACGATAACCACGCCCGCCGTGATAAGCACTATCATAAGCGAATCGCTCTTTGATGTCATAGCGGAGGACTGTGCCGCTGCTGCGGGTGCAGCCGTTGTCTGCACCGTTTCTTCGCTTGCTTCGGTCACTGCCGCGGTTTCAGTCTCGGTAGTCGTGGTCGTAGTGGTCGTCGTTTCGGCAGCCGTTGTTGTCGTTACTTCTTCGGTCGCGACAGCCTCTTCGGCCTCCTCGGTCATTTCTTCCGCAGTTTCCTCAGTCGTTTCCTCTGTTGTAACTTCTTCCGTCGTGGTCACCGCTTCCGTGGTTGTCGTGGTCGCCTCGGTAGTTGTAGTAGTCGCTGCGGTCGTCGTAGTCGTAGTTGTAGTGGTAGTCGTCGCCGCAGTCGTTGTTGTCGTTGTGGTAGTTGTGGTCTCGGGAACGGTCGTGGTGGTCGTTGTTTCGACCGTCGTTTCGGGAGCTGTCGTTTCAGCTTCGGTCTGAGCCGCTGCGTTCGCCGTGCAGTTTCCATTTCCGTCAAACGAAATTATCAAATCGCCGTTCGTATCATAAAGTACTGCGCTGATAACGGTAATGCTGTAATCGGAGGAAGCATTTCCCCATTCGCTGAAGCTGACCGCCGTCCACCCCTGAGCGTCGTTGGTTATGTTTTTTCCGGTGAGATCCGCGTCGAAAACAATGGTTCCGTCATCGCTTGCAGTAATGCTTGCGGCAGAAACATTATCTCCGGCAGCGCCGACAATGCCCGAATAATCATACTGAAACCAGTCGTTTGCGCTGAGGGCAACGCAGCCGGAAAAATCAGCAAAAGCCTTTTCGGTATCGCCGTAAACGCCCGCCGTCTTGTCCTTTTTATAAGAATTTATATCCGTGACCTTAGTTACGAACCGAAGAGAACCTACCTTTGTATAGTCTACATTATAGCTCGCATTTATTACGAGCTTCCAGTTCTGATTTGTGGCAACAAGTCCGGAATTTCCCGAAGCGGGTATAGAAACATATGCGCCCGCTGCTGTCGCGAATGCGGCGGCAGCGATCGCCGCTGAAACTGCCGATGAAATAATTTTCTTCATTTTCATAGCCGATATTCTTCCTCCAAACATTCATCATCACAAAAATATATTTTTATCATATCACAATAATACTGCTTTTGTCAATCCACAAAGTGAGCTAAAAAGCGCAATTTCGCTTTATTGCACAAAATAAGCCGCATATATGCGCCCGCGACGTACATTTTTTTGCCATTTTGATACATTAAAATCACAAAAAGGGAATATTTTGAATTTTGCTATTGATTATTCCGCCGCAATGTGCAATAATATAAAGGAAGTGCTGAATAAATCGCGGCACGCATCTTGCTTGCTTATTTTTCGTCATACTGCATGAAAACTCCTTGAAATACATCAAGTATTCCTGCGTCATTTTCATACAATCCTGGGGGCGGCTTCCGGCTGACGAAAAGTCTGTCTGTATAATCTGCAAACCCGATTTAATCAGCACTTCCCTAAAGAACATTTCACTAAAAAAATGTCCATTGTCATTATAGCATACTTTTATGTTCAATTTCAACACTTTAGTGTAAAATTGTAAAATAGTCACGGATATTCTGTCGGATTAGGTAATTGCGCGGCGTGCATGGCTGTATTACCAGCAAAAAAATAGATACGCTTTTGAGGGCATTTTGTCGAATGGTTGCTTTTATTTCTCAATGATCGGGAAGCGCTGATTAAATCGGGTATGCAGATTAAAAAAATAAGCAAGCAAGGTGCGTGCCGCGATTTATTCAGCGTTTCCCTTGCTTTCCGCAGCCGTAAGTGTTATAATAAAAATGGTGTCAAAAGCACAAATGAGGACAAATATTCATATTGAGCGGGCTTGTTTCATAAAATGTACAAAATATTTATGAAAGGTCGGTAATAATATGAAGGCTTTAAGAATAATCAGACGGCGTATCCCGCTTTTTTTGACAATTATCTGCTGCTGCGTTATCGCGGCGGTCGGTTTTCCATGTCCGAAATTTTCTGATTGCGCAGC
>USOZ01000054.1 GCA_900556525.1 uncultured Oscillospiraceae bacterium
GATTATATCGCGCTCGGCTGCTCGCGCATCTTTGCGCGCGTCGTCATATAGCCGAGCGGAAATCCGATGACCGTACAGATATTCAGCTTCGGGAACGCTTCGCGCACGCGCTTCACATAGCACGGCGGAATACACACGCTCGCGGTGCGGTATTCAAGCGCCTCTTTGCAGAGCTGCTCTATTTCAGTCCATGAAGCCGTTGCAGAGAGCTTCGTGTGGTCGATATATCCGAGAATTTCACTTATTTCCATAATTTTTTCCTTTCATTTGGAATACAAAAACGGGCGCCGTTTCTGCGGCACCCGCCAATGGCAGATTGCCGCTTATGATATTTTTCAGCATTTCTAACTAATTCGCCAAGACCGTCGGCTTTGACATACCGCTTTTTAAGCGGTGATCAATATATAGACAATGTTTATATATTAGTATTATATCATTGTTTTTCTTCGAGCTTTGTGATTTTTCCTACGCGGACAGCGTGCCTGCCGCCCTCGAAATCCGTGTGCAGGAAAACGTCCAGCATTTCGACAGCCGAACCCGCTCCCGTCGTTCTTCCGCCGAAGCAGATAACGTTTGCGTCGTTATGCAGACGCGTATATTTCGCCGAATACCAGTCCGCGCAAAGCGCCGCCCTAATACCCTTTATTTTATTCGCCGCAATCGAAATCCCGATACCCGTTCCGCAAACGAGAACGCCCTTGTTGTCCTTACTTTCGAGTACCTTTTCGCACACCTTTTCAGCAATATCGGGGTAGTCTACGCTTTCGCCGTCACAGCCCATATCGGTGAACTCAAAGCCGTTCGCTTCAAGGTATTTCATCAGCTCCAGCTTGAGCTGATAACCGCCGTGGTCACATCCTACATAAATCATTTTGCACTTTCCCTTTCCTTTGCTTCACGTTCAAGACGCTCGCGTTCCGCCTGCGGCAGCCGCAGATAAACAGGCATAAGCGCCGCTGGGTCTGTATCGGGCAGCTTCTCCGCCGCAAAGCACACCCCCACCGCGTTCTGATATTTCAGCATCGCGGGCGCAAGTTCAACGTTCCCGCCGCCGAGCTTTGAATAAACCAAGTCGGCTCCGTCGCCCGCAAGAATAACGCGTTCGCCGTAATTTTTCAGCTCGCCGCCAAGCTCGTCGATAAACATTGCTCTGTCATCGGTAAGCCGCTCGACCGCGCCGTTTTTCACGCGAAAAACTGCGTTGAAAACCTGACTGCACCGCGCGTCCATTACCGCACAAACGACCGCGTCCGTCACGGTGAAGTTATACGCAAGCCCAAGCAGCGTCGAAACCTGTCTGCACGGCTTTTTGAGCGCGTACGCCATGCCCTTTATCGCCGAAACTCCTATGCGAAGTCCCGTAAAAGAACCCGGCCCCGCCGATACCGCGAACGCGTCAATGTCCCCGAGAGAGATCCCGCCGCATTTCAGCAGCGATTCCATAAACGGAATGAGCGTCTGCGAATGAACAAGCTTCGTGTTGAGCTGTCCCTGCGCTATAACGAGTGGACGTTCTCCGACCTCGCAGACCGCGCATGAAGCCGCAGCCGCCGAGGTGTCAATTCCTAAAATTTTCATATCATCACTTCTTCAGAATGGTTATTTCGCGGCTGTTTTCGCCGTTTTTTACTATATCTACCGTCCACACGTTTTCAAGCTCGTCGGCAAGTCCCGGAATATTCTCGCTCCATTCGACTGCTAAGATACCGCCGCGATCGAGGTAGTCGAAAAAGCCTATCGCGTATAGGTCGTCATAGCTGTCGATTCGGAACAGGTCAAAGTGAAAAACGCTCATTTTTTCACCGTGATATTCGTTCACAAGCGCAAATGTCGGGCTTGAAACGCCCTCTTTTATGCCGAAATGCCGCGCGATACCTTTCGTGAAATGCGTTTTTCCCGCGCCCATTTCACCCGTGTAGAGTATCACGTCGCCCGCACTGAGCTGCTCCGCGAATTTCTCCGCAGCCGCCAGCGTTTCTTCAACGGAATTTGTTTTTATCGTCATCAGAACAGCCCCGAAATCGTTCCGTCGCCCGCAACGTCGATATTATTCGCCGCAGGAACTTTCGGAAGCCCCGGCATGGTCATAATATCGCCCGTAAGCGCAACCACGAAGCCTGCGCCCGCCGACAGCTTTACGTCGCGAACGGTTATCTCGAAGTTTTCAGGCTTTCCGAGCTTCGCGGGGTCGTCTGAAAGCGAATACTGCGTTTTTGCAACGCACACGGGAATGTTTCCATACCCCAGTTCCTCGATTATTTTTATTTCCTTTTCAGCTTTCGCGGTGAAAATAACGCCGTCTGCGCGGTAAATTTCCTTTGCGATAACGCCGAGCTTTTCCTTTATTGGGAGCTTTTCATCATAGAGGGGAGCGAATCGGCTTTCCTTTTCTTCAACCGTTCTTACGACCGCCTTTGCAAGCTCAACGCCGCCTTCTCCGCCCTTTAAGAACACGTCCGAGAATGCGACTTCAACTCCACTCGCCTTGCAGTAATCGGTAACGAACGCGATTTCCGCGTCCGTATCGGTGTGGAAATGATTTACCGCAACAACTACGGGAACGCCGTACTTCTGCATATTTTCAATATGCGTTCCGAGGTTTACAACGCCCTTTTCAAGCGCCGCGAGATTTTCGGAGGAAAGCTCAGCTTTCGGAACTCCGCCGTTGTATTTAAGCGCGCGTATCGTTGCGACAAGCACAACGCAATCGGGTTTCAGTCCCGCAAAACGGCACTTTATGTCGAAGAATTTCTCCGCGCCGAGGTCGCTCCCGAAGCCCGCCTCGGTAATGCAGTAATCGCCGAGTTTCAGCGCCAGTTTCGTTGCTCTTACGCTGTTGCAGCCGTGAGCGATATTCGCGAAAGGACCGCCGTGGATTATCGCGGGATTGTTTTCGAGAGTCTGAACGAGGTTCGGATTTATCGCGTCGCGAAGCAGCGCCGTCATCGAGCCTACCGCTTTTATATCGCGCGCATAAACAGGTTTTCCGTCGTAGGTGTACGCAACAAGAATACGTCCGAGGCGATCTTTAAGGTCGTCAAGGTCGTCGGCAAGGCAGAGGATAGCCATGATCTCGCTCGCGACCGTAATGCAGAAATGATCCTCACGCGGAACGCCGTCAACTCGTCCGCCAAGCCCTATAATGCAGTTTCTGAGCGCGCGGTCGTTCATGTCGAGGCAGCGCTTTATCTGAATACGGCGCTGGTCGATATTCAGCTCATTTCCCTGCTGGATATGATTGTCGAGCAAGGCGCAGAGGAGATTGTTCGCCGCAGTTATCGCGTGCATATCGCCCGTAAAGTGCAGATTTATATCCTCCATTGGAACGACCTGCGCATATCCGCCGCCCGCAGCGCCGCCCTTTACGCCGAAAACCGGTCCGAGCGACGGTTCCCTGAGCGCCAGCACCGAGTTAATGCCGATTTTATGCATACCCTCGGAAAGTCCGATGCTCGTCGTGGTCTTTCCCTCGCCCGCGGGAGTAGGATTTATCGCGGTGACAAGAACCAGCTTCCCGTCGGGAAGGCTCTTGCAGCGGTCAATACAGGACTGTGAGATTTTCGCTTTGTAGTGTCCATAGGGTTCAAGTTCGTCCTCCGAAATTCCGAGCTTCTCCGCAACGTCCTTGATTTTGAGCATTTTTGCGCCCTGCGCGATCTCGATGTCAGTAAGCATAGTAAGATCCTTTCGCCGTAATTTTTATACTGTTATTATATCACGCTGCCGCGCGAATTTCAACCAAATTATTCAAATTCGATCTGGTCGAGATTGAATTTGACCGCCGTTCCCGCGACGGGGATAGTTTTTGTGACATATTCCTCGGGGTGCTTTACAATTCCCTCGGCGAACGGACGTGCGCTTTCAAGCTCCGCCCTCGTCAGCCGCATTACCTGAACGCCCTGCGTGTCGCGCGCAGCCTTAGGCAGAACGAGCATTGTCGAGAAAATCAGCAGCTTTCCCGCGTCGGACTGCAATATGAAATCCGCGTCGCCGTCGACTTTGTACATTGCCACAAGCGGCGAGCCGTCGTAATAAGCGCCCGAGAGCTTCTTTCTCTTAGTCTTTGTTTCAAACGACGAGAGCGGGACTTTCGCACATTTTCCATTACGGAAGAACATCACGAGGTTCTCGCGATAGTCGTTCGTCGCGATGAGCTTGACAATTTTCTCGTCCGCGTCGAAATCCAGCTTCGCGGGGATATAGTCGCCGAGCGTGCTTATTTTCGTGTCGGAAAAGTCGCTTACGCGCGACTTGTAGACTTGGAATTTATCCGTAAAGAACAGCAGTTCCGTGCGGTTTGAAAGTTCCTCCGAGAAAACGAGCGAGTCGCCCTCTTTAAGCTTGTGTTCGCCGCTCATGCGCAGCGACTGCGGCGTAACGCGCTTGAAATATCCCTCCTTGGTGAGGAATATATTAAGCGGATAATCGGGTATCTCTTCCTCTGCGTCGCCGGTATCGACTTCAATTTCCGCGAACTTTGTGCGGCGCGGCTGACCGTACTTTTCGGCTATCGCGGTAAGCTCCTTGATAATGAGCTGCTTTATCTTCCGCGGACTTTCAAGAGTTTCTTCCATGTCCGCAATGTCGTCTTTAAGGCTTCCTATCTCATCGGTGCGCTTTAAGATATATTCCTGATTTATGTGACGCAGCTTTATTTCAGCAACGTAGTCCGCCTGAATTTCGTCGATACCGAAGCCTATCATAAGGTTCGGTACGACTTCCGCTTCTTCCTTTGTTTCGCGGATAATGCGTATCGCCTTGTCAATATCGAGCAGTATCTTCTGCAAGCCGAGCAGCAGGTGCAGCTTCTCCTTTTTCTTGTTCAGCTCGAAAAATACCATTCGCTTTACGCACTCCATGCGGAACGCTATCCATTCCGTGAGAATGTCGTAAACGCCGAGAACTCGCGGCGTTCCCGCGATAAGAAGGTTGAAATTCGCCGAAAAACTGTCCTGAAGCGGCGTATAGCGGAACAGCTTTTTCATCAGCGCTTCGGGGTCCACACCCTTTTTCAGGTCGAACGTCAGCTTCAGACCCGAAAGGTCGGTTTCGTCGCGTATATCCGAGATTTCCTTTATTTTTCCCGCCTTGACCAGCTCGAGAACTTTGTCGATTATCGCTTCGACCGTCGTTGTCGGCGGAATTTCCGTCACTTCGATGCAGTTTTCGCCCTTGTCGTAGGTGTATTTCGCGCGGACCTTGAACGAGCCGCGCCCCGTGCGGTATATCTGCTGCATTTCCGCGTCGTCGTAGAGAATATATCCGCCGCCGGGAAAATCGGGACCCTGTAAGGTCGTGGAAACGTCGTGTTCGGGGTCTTTCATCAGCGCGATCGTCGTTTCGCAGATTTCCCGCAGATTGAACGAACAGATATTGCTCGCCATTGAAACCGCGATACCTATATTATTATTTATGAGTATCGACGGAAAGCGCACGGGGAAAAGCGACGGCTCGGTCATTGTGTTATCATAGTTCGGGACAAAATCTACCGTGTCCTTGTCAATATCCCCGAAAAGCTCGTTGCATATCGGGTCGAGCTTTGCTTCGGTGTATCGCGAGGCTGCAAATGCCATATCGCGCGAATATGCTTTACCGAAGTTGCCCTTGCTGTCCACGAACGGGTGCAGAAGCGCCTCGTTTCCTCGCGCAAGACGCACCATTGTTTCATAAATAGCCATATCGCCGTGGGGATTTAGCTTCATTGTCTGTCCGACGATATTTGCGGACTTCGTTCTCGCGCCCGTGAGCAGTCCCATTTTGTACATTGTGTAGAGCAGCTTGCGGTGAGAGGGTTTAAAGCCGTCTATTTCGGGAAGCGCGCGCGAAACGATAACGCTCATTGCGTACGGCATATAGTTTGTTTCAAGCGTTTCGACAATATTTTTCTGTTCTACAATGCCCGCGCCTTCGATATAAGCGTTGCTTTTTTTCGGGGAGGAACGCTCGGGCTGCTTCGGTGTTTTTTTCATGCGTTTTTCTCTCCTTTCAGCTTAAATCAAGGTCGTCGAGGTACTTGCTTCCGAATTCCTGAATATAATCCTTGCGCCCCTGCAAATTATCTCCGAGCAGCAGGTCGAACATCGCCTGCGTCTGCTCCGCGTCCGTCGGGAGAACCTTTATAAGGCGGCGAGTTTCGGGATTCATTGTCGTGAGCGACATCATTTCAGGCTCGTTTTCACCAAGACCTTTCGAGCGTTGTATCGTGTATTTCTGACCCTCAAGCTCGGCGAGAATTTTCACCTTTTCCGCCTCGGTATAAGCGAAATATGTCTTTTCCTTTGCGTTTATTTCATAGAGCGGAGATTCCGCGATATAGACATATCCCTTTTCGATAAGCGTAGGCGTAAGGCGGTAGAGCATGGTCAGGATAAGAGTGCGTATCTGGAATCCGTCAACGTCCGCATCGGTGCAGATAACGACCTTGTTCCAGCGTAACGCATCCAGATTGAACCCCGCAATGTCCTTGTTCTGCTTCGCTTTAACTTCAACTCCGCAGCCGAGAACCTTTATGAGGTCGGTGATGATCTCGCTTTTGAATATCTTATCATAGCCTGCTTTAAGGCAGTTGAGTATCTTTCCGCGGACGGGCATTACCGCCTGATATTCCGAGTCGCGCGCCAGTTTTACCGAACCTAACGCCGAGTCGCCCTCCACGATATATATTTCGCGCTTTGAAGTATCCTTGCTGCGGCAGTCCACAAATTTCTCAACACGGTTGCTTAGGTCGAGCGTTCCTGTCAGCTTTTTCTTTACATTCTGACGGATACGGTCGGCATTTTCACGAGCGCGCTTATTTATCATTATCTGCTCGCAGATCTTCAGCGCTTCGTCGGGATTTTCGATAAAATAGACCTCTATCGAGTGCTTGAGCCATTCGGTCATGGCTTCGTAAATGAACTTGTTGGTTATCGCCTTTTTAGTCTGATTTTCGTAGCTTGTCTGCGTAGAAAAGTTCGATGAAACAAATACAAGGCACTCCTCAATATCCGCGAAAGTTATTTTTCCGTCGTCCTTATTGTATTTGTTGTTGGCTTTAAGATAGCTGTCGATCTGCGAAACGAAAGCCTGACGCATAGCCTTGTCGGGGCTTCCGCCGTGTTCGAGCCAGCTTGAATTGTGGTAATGCTCGATAAGTTTTACCTTGTTTGAAAAAGCTACTGCGGCGTGCAGCTTGACCTTATATTCGGGCTTATCCTCGCGGTCACGACCCTGCCGCTGAGCGCTCCAGTCCTGCGGAGTTCCGATAGCGCTGTCCCCGACAATTTCCTTTAAATAGTCGGTTATTCCGTGTTCATAGCGGAAGTGCTTTTCGGAGAACGAGCCGTCCTCCTGCTCGACGCGGTAGATAAACAGCAGCCCGTCGTTGACGATAGCCTGCCTGCGGAGAATGTCGTCAAAATATTCATCGCCGATATTTATATCGGTGAATACGTCAAGGTCGGGCTTCCAGCGTATGACCGTGCCGGTTTTTCCCGTGGATTTGGTGCGGATAAAGCCCTTTTCTTCCTTTTGCTGAGTGACGTTAAAGCCTTTTTCAAAGCGCAGCGAATAGTGCCACGTTCCGTTATCCGCCTCAACGTCCATATATTCGGACGAAAACTGCGTAGCGCAAAGTCCCAGACCGTTCAGACCGAGCGCAAACGAATAGTTGTCGCCGCTGTTGTTGTCGTACTTTCCGCCTGCGTAAAGCGTGCAGAACGCAAGCTCCCAGTTATATTTATCCTCGTTTTTGTTGAAGTCGA
Source organism: uncultured Oscillospiraceae bacterium (assembly GCA_900556525.1). Classification (GTDB taxonomy): domain Bacteria; phylum Bacillota; class Clostridia; order Oscillospirales; family Ruminococcaceae; genus Ruminiclostridium_E. Next base: position 7,743 of record USOZ01000054.1, read on the forward strand.
TCGGTATACCGCGCGCCTCGTCCGCGACTTCGATCGAGTTATCGAGATAGCGGGTTATTTTTATAACGTTTCCGTAGCCCTCGCGTGCCTCGTCGATCGAGTTGGACAAAATCTCAAAAACCGAGTGGCGGCAGCCCTCAACGCCGTCCGAGCCAAAAATTACCGCCGGACGCTTTCGCACCTGGTCGGGGCCTTTCAGCGAAACAAGACTGTTATCGTCGTATGCTTTCTTGCTCATTTTACCATTCCTTGTTACTTTTTTTGAACATATAGGTCTATTATACCATAATAAAAAGATTTTTACAAGTTTTTTGCAAAAATATAACAATGTTTCTTTACAAGCCGACCGGTATATGTTAAAATAAATTATGGGCAAAGCAAGCCCGAATACCACAAATACACAAAATTCAAAAGGAGCGCAAAAATATGTGGAACGACATTTCCGCGGCATGGAAAGCGGCATTTGAAGCAGGCTGGGAGTCATTCAAGAGCAGCTCGATACCGATAGGCGCGGCGATCTGCGACGAAAACGGCGGTATAATCTGCGTCGGACGCAACAGGGTCAGGGAAATCAGACACGGCAACGACCGTATCGCGCACGCGGAAACGGACTGCCTTTCTCAGCTCGACACCTCGGCGTTTCCGAACGTGAAAAGCTACACCCTGTACGCGTGCATGGAACCTTGCCCCATGTGCATGGGAACGTTCGTCATGAGCAATTTCCGTCATCTGCGCGTAGCCGCTCGGGATTCACACTGCGGCGCAGTTCACTACCGCGAAAGCGACCCGTACATAAAATCCAAAGAAATTGAGGTCATTTTCGACGACTGCGAGCTTCAATTTGTCCAGCTTACAATGCAATCTTATTTTGAGCTGAAGCACGGCGGCGGCTCGGAAAACGCAGTTATCGCCTGCTTCGCCGAAACCTGCCCCGAAGCCGTCATGCTTGCCCGAAAGCTGTACAAAAGCGGCGCTCTTGACAAATTCGCACAAAGCGGCGATTCTTTCGGCGAGGTTTTCGACTTTCTTCTGACAAGCAAGGAATAGCGCACACGTCCCACTACCCGGCGGCTTTTGTTATCCCCGCAACCTATCTCACCCGTCAAAACGCCGCCTTTACGCACTTGCTGCTTCCCTCATAAGCGGCTCGCTGCGCTCGCTGAAAGGCGAGGGAATCGGAGCGACCTGCGTGTGCATTCTGGGGAAGCGCTGAATAAATCGCGGTACGCATCTTGCTTGCGTATTTTCCGCCGGCGGAAGCCGCCCCCAGAATTGCATGAAAAATCTGTCTGC
>USOZ01000055.1 GCA_900556525.1 uncultured Oscillospiraceae bacterium
TGCTGAACGACATTCTGAATTTGCTCAGCACGTTTATCAGCTCTTTGACAAATCCGCTGAATATTACGAACAGCATAAAAAGCGTAAAGAATGAAAAATTCAGCTCGAACACGGTAAGCGATTACATCGGGTATTGCAAGGATGCTTTTCTTATAAGCAAGGCAAAGCGTTACGATGTGAGAGGAAAGCATTATTTTGATTACCCGAACAAATATTATTTTACGGATATTGGTCTGCGGAATGCACGGCTGGGATTCAGGCAGATTGATTCCGGGCACATTATGGAAAACATAATCTACAACGAACTGCTTACGCGCGGATATTCTGTTGATATTGGAGTTGTTGTTGATAGAAGAAAAGGCGCAAACGCACAAAAAGAAATCGATTTTGTCGTGAACAAAGGCGACAGACGGGTGTATATTCAGTCCGCATGGCAGATGAGCACAACTGAAAAAATTGCGGCGGAACTTGATTCTCTAAAACTTGCCAAGGACTTTTTTGCAAAGATAATCATACAGAATGACATTCCGTCTCATTTTTCGGATGACGATGGAATAATCCACTGCAATCTGATAGAATTCTTGCTGCACTCGGAATTGATTCCGTTATGAAACTGCTTATATTACTTGCTTATGCCGCTCAATAAAATAAATTTCTTCTTTGCTCAAGAAAAGCTATGTTGTGTTCCTGTGCCTAGATGATCCCTTGGGACACGGTCTTCCGATATATACATTTGAGTCATTCAGGTAGAATTTAGTTCCCTTGGTAATGTAGTTGCGTGCGGAAGAATCACGTATTCCCATGACTTTAAAGGAAACCGTGTAGTTTTCAAGTTGTGTGCTTTCGGAAATGTCCGAGGTTTTGTTTGAAAATACTCTAAGTCCGATACTGACGATGCACATGATGAGAATCACAATTATAAACACATCAAGCGCGCCGAGCTTTTTTTTGTTTTCCATTGTTTATCCTTTCGCAATAACTATCCATTATAATCCGTGACGGTATCAATCGCGTCGATAACGTAATCATAATCGGAAAAGTTGAACTCTGCCGCCGTTTCCGGTGTGTAAAACGTTTTGTACGTCTTTATTTTCAGCTCGGGATTTATGTCAAGAAAACGTTCGCGCGCAATATCGACCTTATATTTGCCGACCGTGCTGTGAAGCGCGACAAGCTGACGGTTCAGATTTGAAACGCTGACCGTATCGCTGTCGATAAGGTCGATCGCACCAATCCCACTGCGAACAAGCGCTTCCGCTGCGTGTCCGCCTACCCCGCCTATTCCGAAAACGGCAACGCGCGCCGCAGAGAGCCGTTCCAGACCCTCTTCGCCGAACAAAAGTGCAGTCCGCGAAAATTCTTCTTTAATCATATTTTTCACCTCAAAAAAAGTCACCCCCGCGCTCCGGGAGTGACTTTTTGCTTCGTGTTTATCAGCCCTGCTGAGCCTTTTTCTTTGCTTCGATATCGGCAAGCGCTTCCTTGCGGGAAAGACCGATCTTGCCCTGATTGTCGATTTTGATAATCTTTACGATAATCTGGTCGCCGACGTTGCACACGTCCTCTACCTTTTCAACACGTCTGTTTTCAAGCTCGGAAATGTGAACCATTCCCTCCTTGCCGGGAGCGAATTCAACGAACGCGCCAAATTCCTTAACGCGAACTACCTTGCCCTTATAGATAGCGCCGATTTCAGGCTCGGTAACAATGGACTTGATAGTTTCGATACAAGCGTTAGCCTTATCGCCGTCCTGTCCGCAGATGAATACGTTGCCCTCTTCGTCAATGTCGATCTTAACTTCAAAGTCAGCACAGAGCTTCTGGATAACCTTTCCGCCCGTTCCGATAACTTCGCGGATCTTATCAACCGGCACCTTCATATTCATCATCTTAGGTGCATACTTGTTAACTGTCGGGCGCGGAGCGGGGATAGCCTTGAGCATGACCTCGTCAAGAATCTTTATACGAGCCTTGTGAGTCTTTGCAAATGCGTCCTTAATGATTTCGGGAGTAAGACCGTCGATTTTAAGATCCATCTGGATAGCCGTGATACCCTTGTGAGTACCGCCAACCTTAAAGTCCATATCGCCGAAGAAGTCCTCAAGGCCCTGAATATCGACCATTGTCATCCAGCGGTCGCCCTCGGTGATAAGTCCGCAGGAAATACCCGCAACAGGAGCCTTTATCGGAACGCCCGCGTCCATAAGCGAAAGGGTCGAGCCGCAGATAGAAGCCTGCGAAGTCGAGCCGTTTGAGGAGAGAACCTCGGATACAAGGCGAATTGCGTAGGGGAATTCTTCAACGGACGGGATAACAGGCTCAAGAGCGCGCTGTGCAAGCGCACCGTGACCTATTTCGCGGCGTCCGGGACCCCTGCTGGACTTTGTTTCACCTACGGAGTACGCAGGGAAATTGTAGTGATGCATATAACGCTTGGTTTCTTCTTCATCAAGTCCGTCAAGGCGCTGTGAATCGCTTATCGGACCGAGAGTTGTAACAGTAAGAACCTGAGTCTGACCTCTTGTGAAAAGACCCGAGCCGTGTACGCGCGGAAGAAGTCCGACTTCGGAAGCGAGCGGACGCATATCGTCCATGCCTCTGCCGTCAACACGCTTCTGCTCGTCGAGGAGCCAGCGTCTTACGATGAACTTCTGGAGCTTATAGATGCACTCGTCGATCATGCCTGCCTGGTCGGGATACTGCGGATCGAATTCCTCGTGGATAGCGTCCTTGATAGGCTGTAAGCGTTCTTCGCGAACATTCTTGTCGTCTGTGTCGAGCGCGAACTTGACCTGATCGGTATACTTGTTCTGGATTGCCTCAAACAGGTCGTGGTCAACTTCCATAGACGGGAAAGAGAACTTCGGCTTGCCGATCTCCGCCTGAATGCTCTTTATAAAAGGTATGATAGACTTATTTATCTCTTCGTGACCTGCCATGATAGCCTTGAGCATTGTATCGTCGTCAACTTCGTTTGCTCCCGCTTCGATCATGACAACTTTCTTTTTGCTTGAAGCAACGGTAAGCTGTAAATCGGACTTTGCGCGCTGTTCAGCGTTCGGCATAAGCACGATCTCTCCGTCAACAAGACCTACGGAAATACCGCCGATAGGGCCGTTCCACGGAATATCGGAAATAGAAACGGCGATAGAAGCGCCTATCATAGAAAGAATTTCGGGCTGTGTGTCGGGGTCGGCAGCAAGCACGGTCATAACGATCGCAACATCGTTGCGCATATCTTTCGGGAAGAGCGGGCGCATAGGACGGTCAACAACGCGCGAGGTAAGGATAGCCTTCTCGCTGGGTCTGCCCTCTCTTTTAAGGTATCCGCCGGGAATTTTTCCTACGGCGTAAAGCTTTTCTTCATAATCAACAGCCAGCGGGAAGAAATCTACTCCCTCTCTGGGCTTAGGGCTTGCGGTTACGTTTACCATAACGACTGTTTCGCCGTAGTGAACCCAGCATGAGCCGTTTGCAAGTCCGCAGACCTTACCGGTTTCGACCATAAGCTCGCGTCCCGCAAAGGTCGTCTTAAACGTTCTGTAATTCTCGAACATCTCTGTTCCTCCTTTATTTTATTTTGAAGGCACAGGCTTAGCAATAAAGTCAGCCTGAAAAAACTTTCAGACTCAATTTACCGCTAAAGGCGCTGTGCGCTTCGTAATGGTAAAAAGGGCAGAACAACCGAGCGCCGTTCTGCCCTTTCCGGTGCCATAATTACTTACGGATACCAAGCTTAGCGATGATTGCACGGTAACGCTCGATGTCCTTCTTCTGAAGGTATGCGAGGAGGTTACGTCTGCGACCTACCATCTTGAAAAGACCGCGTCTGGAGTGATGATCCTTCTGATGAGTCTTTAAGTGTTCGGTAAGATCGTTGATTCTCTTTGTGAGAATTGCAATCTGTACTTCGGGAGAACCGGTATCGTTTTCGCTTGTGCGGTTCGCCTCAATGATCGCTGTTTTTTCGTCCTTGAGCATCATGATAAATACACCTCTTTAAAATATTTTGCATACACATAGCAAAGGGCAGCAGTGTTTCTCCGTGCGGAGCATAAGCCGCAATGCCAAGTATATGTTGCTGCATAACGCAGTAGGTTTATTATAGCACAAACACACGGTTTTGTAAATACTTTTTTTAAAAATACGGAAATTTTTTTCTTTTTTATATTTTTTCAGAAACATATTGCAAAAATGACAAAAATGTGATAAAATAAAATTACAAATTGCGTGAAAGGAATGGTTGATTTTATGACAGCAAACGACCCCGTCGGGCGAAAATATTTTAATACCGCGGAGTAGGCTGTCGGGAGATAGCCGACCGCTAAAAGGAGAAGGCTATGCTCAGATTTTATAAAACCGGAGAAACCGCGATCGAGGAGATCGAGGGTATCGAAGCGGGCTGCTGGATCTCAGCGACCGCGCCCACCGAAGCCGAAATCACACGGCTCGAGACCGACCTTGGGATCGACCGTGACTTTATCCGTTCAGCGCTCGACGAAGAAGAAAGTTCGCGTATCGAAAACGATGAGGGACAGACGCTTATCGTCCTTGACTACCCTGTCGCGGAGCGCATGGAGGACGACGATCAGACGTTTTCCTACTACACTATGCCTATGGGTATTATCCTTACGGACAGTTATGTTATAACCGTAAGCCTGAAAGAAAATTCCATTATCGACGACTTTGCGAAAGGCGTTGTAAAAAATGTCAGGACTCAGTTCAAAACTCGCTTCATTTTCTGCCTGCTGCTTCGCATTGCCGCAAAATACCTGCAATTTCTGAAGCAGATCGATAAGATATTCAACTATTCGCAGAAGCAGATGCACAAGTCCATGAAAAACAAAGTCCTCTTCCAGTTACTCGGACTTGAAAAATCGCTCGTCTACTTTTCGACCTCGCTCAAATCGACCGAAAGCGTGCTTGAAAAGCTGCTCCGCGGACGTATCATCAAGCTCTACGACGAAGATCAGGAGCTGCTTGAGGACGTACTCGTCGAGGTAAAGCAGGCTATCGAAATGAGTAATATTTACTCGAACATTCTCTCAAACACGATGGACGCTTACGCGAACATTATCTCCAACAACCTGAACCAGGCTATGAAGATACTGACGGTAATGACTATCGTTCTGGAGCTGCCGAATATCGTATTCAGCTTCTACGGAATGAACACTATTGATTTGCCCATGCCGTACACATGGTTCTCAACGCTCGTCGCCGCAGTTCTCGCGGTCGTCGTGTGCGTGGTTCTTATGAAAAGCAAGTTCTCAAGGTAAACTAAAAAATCCATAAAAGTCAAGGCTGCGGGATTTCCGCAGCCTTTTGTTGTTTCCGAAAACACCTTTGACTCATTCGGAAATGAGTTCTCTGACCTCGACCGTTTTTATCTTACGCGCCGCAATATACGCGAAAACGAAGAAGCTCAGGCAAACCGCAAATGCGGGCAGGATTATCGCCTGCGGTGTAAAGTCCGTGAGAAAATCCACAAGTCCGATAGTTTTCATAAGCGCGGAGAGCATAGGTCTTGTCGCAAAAATCGAAACAATCACGCCAATAGCCGAACCGACCGCCGACACAAGCGTAAAGCGCAGTGCGAATTGCAGCCGCAGCACGCGCGACGTGAACCCGACGGATTTAAGTATGCCAATGTCTGTGCGCTCGCGGGCGAAAGCCTTTGCGCAGAGCATACTTACAACAACTGCCGCAAAAACAATGGAAACGCCGAATATCGCCCATATCATCGTGTTGAGCAGAATGTCGATAAGGTCCGAAAGTCCGCTGCCCTTGTCAACGAGCGTTATTTCGCCGTATTCTTCGCCGTGGCGTTCGTTCAGCATATCGAAAATCTCCGTCACATACGGCTCGTCTGAAGCCCTTACAGCCGCATTTAACGGTGAAAGTCCGAGAATGCTTCCGCCCTCGAAATTCATGCACATGATTCGCCCAAGCTCGTTAGCCGACTGATAAAAACCGGTAATTATGAACTCCGCGGAATGATCTCCCTGACTGAGCGTTACCGTATCTCCTATTTTTTTATTCATTTCCTCAGCAAAAATTTTCGTGACAGCAATCTCATTGTCGTACTTCGGTATTCTGCCATCGGTCGTCTTTATAATTTTATCCGGATCGTCGTAGACCTCGCACGCAAACTCAACGTTATCGGCGTTTATGTAGCGATAATTTGAAAAAAACACATCTGCGTTTTCATCTATCGAAAGTATCTCGTCGCGCAGCGGCTGCATTTCCTCGGCGGAAACGTTCTTTCCGAAAACAATTTGTATATCGCAGCTTGCCCCGAATATAGCTTCGGAGTTAAGCCCCTGCGTAAGCATAATAATGCTCATCATGAAAAAGACGAGTATCGAGGTTATCACGCACGCACCAATGTAATTTTTTAGCCGCGAGGTGAGGTTGCGCAGAGCGATAAAAAATGCAAGCGGATTTTTGCGCACTCTTACGTTCAGAAGGCTGTCGAAGTGAACGTCCTCCGTTCCGCCCGAAACCGCGCGAACGGGAGAGATCCTGCTTATTTTTCTTGTTGCGGCAAAGGTGAAAAGAACGCAGACAAGAAGTATCGCTAAGCTTATTGCCGAGCATTTTAGCAGAGAAATGCTGCCGTCCGTAAGAATACCCGTTATCGGCACGAAAAGTCCGCCGAGAACCATTGTGAGCGGTATTGAAGCGATAAGTCCGACAACAGTTCCTATAACGCACGCCGCCGTGTACTGGATAATGTAAACGACGCGGATATCGCCCTTTGTGAAGCCCATAGCCTTGAGTATGCCGAGGTTGACATATTCGGTTTCGACCGCCGAGCTTATGCTGTTGTTCATTGTTATAAGTACGACGGTAAGCAGCAGTGCAACAAAAACATAAAGGACATTTGTGCCGACGTCCGTTATTATATTTGTAAATCCGATAGAGTCTATCTTTGATATTGAAATAAAAGAGTCTGAGATCAGCCCGCATTTTTCGTTTATTTCTTTTTTTAGTTCAGTCACGCTGAGCGAGCCTGTGCCGTAAACGCTGACCGCCTTTGTGCGTGCAAGAATCTGCATCGCTTCATTTCCCGTGCCGGCATTTTCTTCCCAAAGCTCCTTAAATTGTTCATCGCTTATCAGAATGAGTTTTGTGCCAATTACCGACGCACCGAGAAACGGCTCCTGATAAAATCCCTTTACGGTAAGAATTTCTTCGCCGCTGTTTGTTCTGAATTTAAATTCCGAGCCTATTTTGCAGTCGCAAAGCACCGTGAGCGAATACGGAACGTAAACCTCGCCGTATTTTATTTCAGGTTCATTTTCAAGAAAGCCGCTGCCGCTTTCGTTAAAAAAGCTGTATTTGCCATTTTCTTTTGCTAAAAAACGACAATAAGGCGTGAGTTCTTTGCCGTCAACATACGCGGATACGTTTAAACCCAAACCGTCGTCAATCCTGCTGCGCTCCACATTTTCGTCCGCTTCAAGCGCGCTTATAATTTTTTCATCAAGTCTTTTTTCGGAAATGATCGAAACGAAATCGGCCGTGTCAGCCTTTTCAAGTGCGGAGTTCAGCTCGCGCGAAATATTGTCGTTGTCGCTCAAAGTGACCGAGAAAGAGAGCGTAATTATCGCCATAAGCGCGATAATGCTGCGGAACGCACCCTTTTTATAGCGGATATTTTCTTTAAGAAGAGTTAAAATCGCTTTCATTTTCGCCCTCCGTTACCATTCCATTGCGCTGAGCCACGAATTCACCTGAATTTCACGGCTTTTTTCATCTTCCGCACTGTATGGCGGGAGGTCAATGTCGCCTATGACCGCTCCGTCGGCGATATAGATTATCCGCGTTGCACGAAGCGCCGCGCGGACGTCGTGCGTTACCATAAGTATGCTCTGCCCCGCCGCGTTCAGCTCGCTGAGCAGGTTCAGCACCTCGACTGTGTTACTGCGGTTGAGCGCGCCTGTCGGTTCGTCCGCGAAAAGCAGTTTCGGTTCGTTCACGACCGCTCTTGCTATCGCGCAGCGCTGCTGCTCACCTCCCGAGCACTGCGACGGAAGATGCCCCAAAATATGAGAAAGCCCCATTTTTTCAAGCAGTTCGCGTGTGCGCCCGTCGGTCTGCGCCGCAGTCCTGCTTTTGTTGAGATAGCCCGAAACGGCAATATTCTCAAACAGTGAGAGATTGCTGACAAGGTGCATCTGCTGAAAAACAAATCCGAAATCCCCGCAGCGCAGTGCGGAAAGCTCCTTTTCGGACATTTTTACTATATCCCTGCCGCCGTAAATCACCTGCCCGCCTGTCGCCCTGTCCATTCCGCTCAGCGAATAGAGAAGCGTGGATTTTCCCGAACCCGAAGCTCCCATTATTACCGTGAAATCCCCCTCGTAAACGTCGAGGTCGAGATTGCTTAAAATGTGGCTCTGAACGCCGTTGTGCGCAAACGATTTACACAAACCCCTCGCGGATAAAATTGTTTTTTTCATAAAGAACTCCTTTCGCTTACTGCTTACATTTTACCGCAAAAGTTATTAAGAAGTAATTAAGGAATCGCCGCAATCGCGGCTTTTTTCGCAAAAAGTTTTCCTTTTACAGCCAATCGTTCATATCCCAAGGCTAGCCTTGGGATATGAACGATTGGCTCCGCTAAGCAGTAACTTCGTCGATTTCACCCGCACAAAGGCAGCGAGATTGTGACTTCAAGCCCCACAGCGCAATTCTTCAGCGCTGCGCTTCCGCCGTGCTGCTCGGCGACATACCTCACAATGAACAAGCCCAACCCCGAGCCTTGTTCCCCGCCGCAGTTTTTTCCGCGGTAGAACTTCCCGAAAATGAACGGCATATCCGCGTCGGGAATACCGCCCCCGTAGTCCCTGAAATGAATACTTACGGATTCCGCGTCACGCGTGATAGCAACGTCAATATCGGTTTTGGCGTATTTGCGCGCGTTGGTTATGACGTTGCCGAAAATCTGCGTGAGCCTGTTCCTGTCCGCGCACACATTTGCCGAAAACATGGGTTTGGAAAAACGCACATCGCCGTACTCCTCGCCTAT
>USOZ01000056.1 GCA_900556525.1 uncultured Oscillospiraceae bacterium
TCGTGCAATCCTGGGGGCGGCATCCGCCTGACGAAAAATCTGTCTGCGTAATCTGTATACCCGATTTATTCAGCGCTTCCTTAGTATTATTCTCTGTTTTTAAGCACTTCTGCGGGGGTTATCTTTCCGAGCTTTCTTACCAAGATCGTTGTTATCACGAAGTAAACAAGCATTACTCCCGCGAAAATCAACGCGTAAATATACAGCGGGAAAGAAAGGTTTATTCCGCTGGTGACATTCGAAATGAACAAGGGGAATATCTTATCAATTATCACCTTTGCGAGCGGTATTTCAACAAGTGCGCCGACTGCGACGAGGATCGCGTTTCCGTTAAGATACAGCTTTTTCACGTCTTTCGTCTTAAATCCGAACACTTTCACCAGCGAAATTCCGAACGACGCGCGCTCTATCATTACGTTGAGCATAAGATACATTACCGCAAAGAATATTATAACCGCAACGCTTATGAGCATTACTATCATCGACATCATAAGCTCGGTGAATACCGCCGACGAGCGTTCGATATCCGCCCTGGTCGTAACGCTGTAAAGCCGTCCGTCGTCGATCTCAAGCGCCTTATCGGACAGAACGCAGTTGTAATAATCGTCGTCTTCGCCGAAAAGCTCACGCATACTGTCAATGTCCATAAACACCATAAGTCCCGCCCGCTCATCACATTCTCCTGCGGCGGTGAACGCATAATCCATAGAATTCGCGCTGTCTGAAAGGATAAATTTATCGCCCGTTTTTACGCCGTATCTTTCGGTTACGGATTTTCCAACGGTGATAAAGCTCTTGCCCCTGTGAGTTTCGACGTCGAAATATTTATTATCATTGTCGATACCCATGATCGTAACGTCGAGATTGAACCCATACTGCTCCTTTGAAAGGGTCTTGACAAAGCAGGCTTCCCCGCCCTCGGGGACTTCCTTTTCGGGATATTTGAGTGTGTACATATATTCATACGCCGTGCCGTTGGTTGTATCTATCCTTACATTTTCACAAAGGTAGTAACAGTCAACGCCAAGCATAAGCACAAGCAGACAAAACAGCATACTCAGCAGGACCGTTATGCTTGTGCGCATTTCGCGGAGCGTCTGGCGTATCTGAAATCTTCTGATAAAATCCTTGCCTTTCAGTTTCATGCTGCTGTACCGCGCTGTTTTCTGCTCATTTCTGATAAGCGAAAGCGCGGTCTGCGAAAGGCGCTTGTTGATAACGAGCGTGTTTACGATAATTGATATTACAGGCGGCATTACCACGCTGTAAATTATCAGATACACGGGATAAACGGGAGCAAATACAGGAAGCGAATAGTACGCATAGCTGTCAAGCATCTGATATTCAAGTCCCAGCGGCGAAAATCCTATAGCCGCGCCGATAAGTCCTCCCACAAAGGCAACTATCGTCGGCAGGGTCACATAATGAAGAATAAGGTCTTTCTTCTTTCCGCCGAGAGCATAAAGCGCGCCGATAACGCTGCTTTCGCGCTGTATCTGATGAATTACGAAAACCGAAATAACATAGGTGAAAAGCATCATAAGTATAACGCCTGCGCCAAGTCCCGCCAGCTTGTTCATCTGGACGTCTCCCGCCGCGCCCGCGATACGCACGTTGTCAGCCTTTTTTACGAACATTGTGAGGTTATCGAGGTCAACGTCGAAAACGTCGTCGAGCAGCTTATCTGTTTCCGTTTTAAGCTCTTCTATACCGTCGGCAAGCTCCGCCGCGCCGTCATACGCGTCCTTTGCCCCGTCCGCAAGCTCTTTTGAACCGTCAAGCGCTTTTTTCGCCCCGTCGGAAAGCTCCGAAGCCCCGTCGTATGCCTCGTCGGCACCGTCCGAAATCGCAGCTGCCCCGTCTGCCGCGGTATGTATCCCTCCGGTGTACTCTTTCGTGCCGTCAACATACATTTTTGCCGCGTCAAGGTACGCCTTGAGAATGGCAAGCTCCGCGCTTCCGCTCTGCGCTGCGGCATTGTCAAGAACTGTACCGTAATTGTCCGCCGTAAGCGTTATGTTCTGTCCCATTGCGGTAAGCGTCTGCGAGATCTGGGTAAGGAATATGCCGAAAATTTCTTCCGCTCCGCCCGATATGGTGCTGCCCGTGCTGTCGAGCAGGTTCATTCCGCCCGATAATTCCGAAGCGCCCTCGCGCAGCTCATCCAAGCCGTCGGTTAGCTCCTTTGAACCGTCATAAAGCTCGCCAAGCCCGCCGTAAAGTTCATCAGCGCCGTCGTACAGGTCTTTCATTCCGTCTTTAAGCTCTCTTGAGCCGTCGTAAAGCTCGTTGATACCGTCGCGAAGATCGTCACGCTGCTTTAGCGCGTCGCCGACCGTTTCGAGATAATATTTATCGGTAACGTCCTTATAATCGAACTCAAATCCCTTTATCATTTCCTTGAGTTCATCATCTGTCACGCCTCCGCCGAGCCTGTACGCATAGCAGAGTTCCTCGGCTTTCTGGGACGTTTCATCTTTAACGTAGTCATACTGCGCGTCGGAAACGAATAAGATACCGAACCCGCCGCTTGAAGCCGCCGTGTCCGAAAATTTATCCAGCGGCGCGTCATAGTCGGGAGAAGTTCCTATTCCGACAATTTCAAATTCAACTCCGCCCGCAGTTATCATGTTGCCGACAGAAAGCGAATGTTCTTCGCAGTAGCGCTTTTCCGCTACCGCCTCGTTCATTTTCTCCGCATATCTTCCGCTGTCGAGTTCAACAAGGTCTATGCTCTGCCTGTTTCTGAAAACTCTCAGCTTTGAGCCGTCCTCCGCCGGAAGGTCAATGCTGAAATGCTTCTCGACAGTAACCCCCTTGTCGGCTATCTGCTTTTCCTGCTCCGCGGTGAGCGGGATAAAAACGCTGAACTGCCCGTCCTCGACCCTGTTTTTTGCACCGTGTTCGGCTGTTCTTGTGATAATTGTTTCCGCGCTCGCTACCATGCCGATTATGATATACATTCCGAGAACAATAAGAAGAACGAGGGCAATGTATCTCGCAAAATTTGTTTTCAGCTCGCGAAGAAGCCTTTTTCTGAGTACTTTGTTCATTACAGATCCTCCAGCTCGGCAGCGGGTACGCGCGTTTCGTTTATGTAATCCTTTTTAATAAGTCCGTCCTTTACGATTATGACCTTGTGGACCATGTTTTTTATGGCATTGTTATGCGTTACGATAAGCATTGTCGTGCCGTATTTTTCGTTTATTTTTTCAAGAAGGATAAGAATATCCCGCGAGGTTTTCGAGTCGAGCGCTCCCGTCGGTTCGTCGCATAAGAGCAGCTTCGGATTTTTTATAAGCGCCCTTGCGATAGCGCAGCGCTGCTGCTGACCGCCGGAAAGCTGCGAGGGGAATTTGTTCCTGTGCTCGGAAAGCCCGAGCGTGGTAAGAAGTTCATCCATATTGAGCGGCGACCCCGAAAGATATTCGCAGACCTGAATGTTTTCCTCTACGGTAAGGTTCGGAACGAGATTGTAGAACTGGAAAATGAACCCGAGGTTATCCTTTCGATAGTCCGCGAGAGCGTCGGGCTTCAGCCCGAATATCTCCTTTCCGTCCACCTTTACGGAGCCGCTGTCCATTGTGTCAAGACCGCCGATACAGTTTAAAAGCGTGGATTTTCCCGAGCCGCTCGTGCCCTGTATAACGCACATCTGCCCCTTTTCAACTCCCGTGCTGACGCCTTTAAGCACCTGAATATAGCTCCCGTCGCTGCCGTAGCTTTTTTTCACATCTTTGATTTCGAGATACATATTTATTCCTCCGTAAAAAATAAAATCAACATAACAATGTTATGTAAAATTCCTGATAAACGCCGCATTTTCATGCGGCAGAGGTTATTCCTTTGTAATTATCAGCTTAAACCACGATTCCACGATCGACTGCATTATCCTGAGCGAATGTATCTTCGCCTGTTCGCGGTCGGTTTCGTGGGTGAGCAGGTGAATATACACGTCAAGATCCATGTGCGCCAGCCAATGCAGCATATATTCGTTCACCCGACAACCGGGAAAACTCCTCGTCAAAGCCTGTGCAGACTTGCGGAACCCGTCCTCCATTATCGCAACAAATTCGTCCTGAACATTTTCATAGGCAGAACCCTGCGATTTTGTGAGCAGCAGCATGAACGCGTCGTAATTGTCATACAAAAAATCGACTATGCTTTCCGCTATTTCCTTGTGGTCGTCCTTTGTCGCGTCGGAAAGCGCGGCAAGCTGCCCGCCCGAGCTTAGCGCCTGTTCGTCCTCGCGGTTGTGTTCTTCGAGAATTGCGCGAAGTTTTGCAAGCGGCGGCTCAACTATCGCCGCGAAAAGGTCGTTTTTGTTTTTGAAGAAGAAATACAGCGCGCCGGTTGTAACGCCCGCGTCGGCGCATATTTTCCGCAGAGAGGCTTTCATATACCCCTTTTCGGAGAACTCCGCCATTGCACTTTTAAGCAGCCTTTCTCTCGTTTCAAGTTCTTCGCCCATTCTCTCACCCGCCTTTTATTTCGCATAACACCGTTATCTTAACACATTTGGCATACTATGTCAATACGTTCGCACGTATTTCGGCGTTTTTACAAGCAGGACTGCATAACAGTGTTATGCAATTGTGGATTATGACATATTAAACGGAAGCAGAACCAAGCCGCTCTGCTCCCGTATTTTTATCTGAAAAGCGTGCATTTGCCGCTTTGACGATAATAGGCTATAAGATTTTCAACGGCTTCGCGGGTACAGCCGAAATGTTCGGCGAGACAGTCAATGCACCAAAATTCCTCCGCGCCCCTAAAAACCAGCTTTCTGTATATCGCAATATCATCGTCGAAAAGCGGCGCGCCGCACTTCATACAGGTCTTGCAGTTCGCCATTACACCTTTACGACCTTAGCTCTGAACATCATGCAGTCGTGAGATGGGATTTCCACGCAAAGACGCTCGGTATAAGTTCCCTTTACGCTGTGAGTATAGCAGTCGTAGATCTCAAGCCCTCTGCCCGAAGTATACGGCAATCCTATATCGAAGAACTGGAGCGACATTTCGTTTGTCTTATCGCCGAAGTTGAACATTCCTATGGCGTAATCCCCGCCGCAAAGCGGCTTGATAAGTGCGAAAACATTTTCGGCGTTGTTCCACTGTCTGATGCAGTACGGTCCTCTGCACTCAATGTCCTGATTTATGGCGATAACGTCCTTATTTGTGAGAATCTCAAGCGTTGCGTCGGACATTTTTCTTATGTCGCAGCCTATCATGAGCGGGCTGTTCATAATCGCCCAGAGCGCGAAATGGGTCTTGTATTCGGTGTCCGTGCAGCCGCCCACAACGTCCGCTATCCACTCGTTGTCGCTGTTTCCGTGCATTCCGACAACAAGCATATCCATGTCGTTATGGCAGTAAGCTCCGCCGTAACATTCCTTGCCTATCTGCGAAAGAGCGAGACGCTTTACCGACTCCCAGTTGTCTTGAATATCGCCCGTTGAACGGAAAAGGTTTGCACCCGATTCTCTTATCCATGTGTGAACGTCGTCGTTGCCCCAGTTGCAGGCGGAAAAAACAATGTCACGACCGCAGCTTCTGAGCGCCATAGCCATTCTCTTGTAGAGATTTTCGCCCTTTGCCGCCTCGGGTTTATAGCAGTAGTCGTATTTGAGGTAGTCAACGCCCCATTCCGCAAAGGTTTCTGCGTCAACAAATTCGTGCTCGAAGCTGCCGGGATAACCCGCGCAGGTATGCGTTCCCGCGCAGGAATACATACCGAATTTCAGCCCTTTTGAATGAACATAATCGGCGACAGGCTTTATTCCGTCGGGAAATTTCTCGTGGTCGGGAACAAGTCTGCCGTTCACGCGCTGTTTTTCGCTCCAGCAGTCGTCGATAACAATGTACTGATAACCCGCTTCGGCAAGTCCCGTTTCAACCATTTTATCGGCGCTTGAAATTATAAGGTCGGCGTTGATATTCCAGCTGAACGTATTCCATGTGTTCCAGCCCATAGGCGGCGTGGGACAAAGAGGCATATTGTTTTTCATTGTAAATTCTCCTTTGAATTGTCGTCATGATGTGTTTTGTGGAATTTTTGCCGAAGCGGCGAGCTTCCGCAGAAAAATTCCACCAGACATATTCTACCATTTTTATTTCATTTTTTCAAGACAAAAAACACATTTAGTCAGTAAAATCCCGCGCACTTCCGCTTTCTAGGGGCGTGCTGATCAAATCGGGCGTGCATATTGCGCAGACAGATTTTTCGTGCAATCCGGCGGAAAATATGCAAGCAAGATGCGTGCCGCGATTTATTCAGCGCTTCCCTAGCAAGGTGAATGTATTTTTTCTGAACAGGATCAGCCCTTAACAGCTCCCGATACGCCTTCCACATAGCATTTCTGTGTCAGCAGGAACAGAATTGCTATCGGTATGGAGATCAATACACATCCCGCATAGAACTGTGTATAGAAGTATTCCACGTACTCCTTCTCCAGCATCGTCCACAGACCGATGGCAATCGTATAGTACTTTGTGTCATTACCCATAATGACCTTTGCAAAGATATAGTCTACCCACGGCCCCATGAACGTTGTAATCAGGGTGTAGGTGATAATCGGCTTGGAGAGCGGGATCGTAATCTTTGTAAAGGTATCCCACTTTGTCGCGCCGTCGATATAGGCCGCTTCATCGATCGTTCTCGGAATGGTATCAAAGAAGCCCTTCGCCATGTAGAAGCCCAGTCCGGCGCCTCCCGAGTAGACCATGATGAGCGCAACCTGCTTCAGCAGACCTGTCTCCAGCAGTCCCAGACCCTTTAAGATGTAGTATACCGCGATCATGGACATGAATCCGGGGAACATGCCAAGGATCAGTGCAATATTCATGAACGGCTTTCTCATCTTAAAGCGCAGGCGGCTCATGCAGTAGGATACGCACAATACGAAGAATGCCGCTATCACTGTGCTGATGAGCGCGATAACCAGTGTATTCAGGAACCATCTTCCGAAATTAATCTGGCTGGTCGGCGTGAAAAGATTCTTGTAATTATCCAGTGTGAACCCTCTCGGCCAGATATAGCTCTTGTAGGAACCGCCCTCCTTTCGGAAGGAGGTCAGGATTACATAGCCGATCGGCAGTACCCAGATGACACTGAGGATCGCAAGCAATACATGACATAAGGTATTTGAAATAAATCTTCTCGCTTTCATTATTGGAACGCCCCCTCATCTTTGTAGGAACCGGTACGCCGGTAAGTCAACAGTGACAAAGTAGCCAGAATAATGAATACCATGATGCCGATTACGGCGCCAAGGTTGTAGTCCTTCTGGGTGATTGTAAGACGGTACAGCCAGGTAACCAGCAGATCCGTCCGCCCCGCGTAATAGTACTCCATGGTATCGGGGCCTCCTCCTGACAGCAGGAAGATAACGTTGAAGTTATTAATATTTCCCGTAAAGCTGGTAATCAGGGTCGGTGTCATGACGAACAGCATATACGGCAGTGTGATCTTTCTGAAAATGACCGGTGCTGTTGCTCCGTCAATTCTTGCAGCCTCATACAGCTCCGTCGGAATGTTCTGCAGGATTCCGGTGGTGGAAAGCATTGTGTACGGAACACCGATCCATATGTTTATCATAATAATCGTAATCTTAGCCAGCGTCGGATCTGTGAAAAACGGAATGGATTCCGTCATCCCGATCACGCCGAGATGTCTTAAAATAACGTTTACCGGGCCGTTCGCGTTGAAGATCGTCCTCATGCTCAGCAGGGAAACGAACTGCGGAATGGCAATGGAGAGCACAAACATGAATCTCCAGAAGCCCTTACATCTGGTTCCCTTGCGGTTAATTAAAAGCGCCAGCAGCATGCCGAGGAAGAAGCAGCTGAAGGTGGCGAATACTGCCCAGATCAGGGTCCATTGCAACACCGGCCAGAAGGTTGCTGCCAGCTTGCTGCCGGATGCCAGCATCGCCTTGAAATTATCTAAACCTACCCATGTGAAAAGATTTCCGGGCGGCTGATGTTCTCTGTCATAGTTGGTGAACGCGATCAGGATCATGAACACCAGAGGAATGATCGTAAATGCAAGAATTCCGAGAATCGGAAGCGTAAGCATTACGGTGTGAAGGTTCTCCTCCTTCACGGAGCGCAGATCATCTTTAAATTTGGGGACCAGCATCCCCCTGTCCTTGCGCACCTGTGTACAGTATGCGCTCTTCATGGACATACATGCCGCAAAGATTGCAGCGAGTGTAATGACAATTGTAATAACGCCATACAGCAGGAACAGCATCGAGTTGTCTCCGGCTGCATACTCATAGATACCCAGAGCCTCATTGTAGACCTTCTGCTGCTCTACCGTGCCCAGCGTTCTCATATTGACGAGCGCCTGTGCACCAAAGGAGATCATATAATAAATATAGGCAGCTTCAAGAGCCAGAAAGACAAAGCCGCGCACAAACTGCTTATTGACAATATTTCCCAGTCCAAAGACCACGAGGGAAAGCCTTGTAAGTACATTTCCCTTCCGCAGTGCCTCACCCACACTTGCATCGCTGGGCCTGTGGCTTGCTATTTTTACTTTTGGTTTTTTCTGAAACAGTCCCATAAAAACCTCCTCATAGTCTGGAAGACAGGATAAGAAAACCAGACTGGCTTCCTTATCCTGCTTCTGTTTTCCTGAATTTATTCAGCAGTCATGGATGCTACGAAGGTATCCAGCTTTTCCTGAATGTTGTTCTTGTTCAAATCACCGCTTCTGATCTCGGTAGGAATTGCGTTTGCATAAGTCCAGTATCTGCTGGAGAAGGTGGTGTGGGTAGGCTGCATAACGCTTGCCTCACTAGCCTCCTGTGCGATAACTGCGGACAGCGGATCTGAGGTAACCTTCTCGTTAGCTGCTGCGTTGATGTTTGCAGGAACCTGTGCAGACTTCTCAAAACGGAGG
>USOZ01000057.1 GCA_900556525.1 uncultured Oscillospiraceae bacterium
TGGAAACATGAATCAGTTTCATGGCGCCTATCGTCCTGCGGCGGTTTTGAGGTTAAGTAGGGTTTTGGTGGACCTTATGATTGCATAATCTCCGCAAAGAGTTACATCGTCCGACGCCCTGCCGTATTTGAAAGGCTCCGTAACAAAACTTCCGTCCTTGTTCATAATAATGGTATAGGCATCACCGTCGGGATTTTTAGTGTAAAACGCAATTACGTTTTCTTCTACGTCATGTACGCCTATAACGTTATATTCCGACAAATCAAAGCCCATGTCCTTATAGTCGTCAGCACTTAAAACGGTATATTTATAACCTCCCTGTATACCTTCCTTTATAACTATTCCGTTGTCTCTAAGTTCTATAAAATAGTCCATGTCAATGATACTATTTGCCCTTTCGCATTGATAGATTTGTTTACTTTCCCCTGTGCTGTCAATTATCAATATACCGCCGTAATTACTTCCTATAACCTTATCATAGTTTATATCCCAATTCGCTTTGTAATAACCAAACCCCTCAATTTCGCTAATCTTATTATCTTTAAACGAGTAAATATAGCTCATGCTTCCACCTGACAGCAACGCATAATCTCCCATAAGAGTATACCGGCAATTGTTGAGTTCATCGGTCTTAACACCGTCGATCGAAAATTCTGTCAGAGGATTTTCCCACTCGCCCTTATTATTCATTACGCCTATTGAAATTGAGTTGCCCGAAAAGCCCTCTTCAACCTTTGTAACAAGCATTCTGCCTGTTTCCGGGTTAATATTACGGAATATCAAGTCGTCGTCATTACCTTCTTTATACATGACCTCGTTTGTTGCAGCATTTACCACGCAGTAACAAGTCGGTCTATCATGATCCCAATACCAAACCCATATCATATCGCCTGTTTTGAATAGATTATTATAATTAATGCGAGTCCAGTCATCATTGATTTCGTAAATCTTATTCTCCGCCACCTGATAGAGATACTTCGTACCGTTGCTTGCCTCAAAACAAAGTGAGCCGTTTTTAAAGCTTATCGGATTGCTCATTGACAGACCCGCATATTCTGACGCTTCCTCGGGGGCGGTCGTGGTGGTTTCCTCTGCTTCTGCGGTCGTTTCGGCGGTTTCTTCCGCTGAATTTTCACCCGCAGCTTCTTTTGCTGTAGTTTCCTTTACCGTTTCGGTCGCAGCAGTCGTCGTTTCGGTCTTTGCCGTTGTTTCTGCGGGCGCTTTTTCGCCGCAGCCAGCCGCGCTGACGATAAGCGCCGCTATGAGTGCCATGCTGACAATCTTTTTCATGTCTTTCCTCCTGTGTCATAAAAACAAAAAACGGCGGAAATCCTGCGATTTCCACCGTCTTGTTAATTTTGTTTAGCCTACGATACCCGAGCGTTCAACACCCTCAACGAAGTTCTTCTGGAGGAAGATATACATGATGAGGATAGGCAGGATAGAGAGCAGACAGCCCGCTTCGATCCATACCAGCCAGTCGGAAGCGATACCCGTAGGAGTACCGTTGTTGAAGTATGCCGAGATCGTGTTGAAAAGGTTCGACACCTGAAGCGCGATAGTGTTCGACTTCGTGAAGAACATACCCGAAACGTACGAGTCGTTCCAGTACCATACAACTGAGAAGATAAATACGGTGAGGAATGAGTTCGAAGCGTTGGGAACCATTACCTTTACGAATGTCTCAAAAGGTCCGCAGCCGTCGAGATATGCCGCGTCCTCGAGTTCCTTAGGCAGTCCGCGGAAGAACTGACGGAACAGGAAGATGAACAGACCTGCGCGGATACCGTTACAGAAGAACGCCTGTAAATAGAGCGCCCAGGGCGAGTCAGCGAGGTTAAGCGCTTCGCCGCTTATGAGCGAAATAAGTCCAAACGGGTCGAAGTAACGGAACTGCATGAACTGCGGGATAAGGATAACCTGCGTAGGAACGATGATCTGCATAAGAACTATCGCGAACATCAGTCCCTTGCCCTTAAACTTGAATCGTGCGAAGCCATAGCCTGCGATTGAGCAGGTAAGGACCTGAATAAGCGAGCAAACAACGTTTACGCTTACGGTGTCCCAAACGAGCTTCGGATAGTCGATAGCGTTCCATGTCTCGATAAGGTTATCGAGCGTAAATGTCTTAGGGATCCAGAGGATAGACGGGTCGGACATTTCCGACTGAGGTCTAACCGCGCAGGAAATCATGTAAAGCATGGGGTAAAGAATTACGAATGCCAGTCCGAAAAGGATAAGGAAGCGGAAAACCGGCCAAACCTTTTCAGAAATGCGCCTGCCGAGAATATAGCGGTAATGCTTCTTCTCCGCGTCGTTGTACTTGAAGTAGTGGGTGATAATTTCCCAGCTTCCTACATGGTACTGGCTGAGGCGCTTCTTCTCTTCTTTTTTAAGCTGCCGCTTTGATTTTTTCACGGGGATAGCAGAAGCGGCTGCGCTTGTTTCGGTCTTTTTTTCGGGAACAGCTGCCGCCTGCTTGGGCTGAAGCTGAGCTTCAAGTTCGGGGAGCTGCTGTTCGGTCGCAGGCATTTCGGGAGCAACCTCTTCCGAAGCAACCGATTCTTTTTCAAATTCGTTGTTGTCCATTGAAGCTTCTCCTTTCTTAGTCTACCTGATAGAATATGAACTTTGATACGATTGCCGAGATGATACCGAGTATCGCCGCAACAATAACGAAGTATGCCCACGCCATTGCCGAGGAGAAACCGTAGTCCCAAGCTCTCGCATAGCTCATAACCTGCTGCATTACAGGGTTGTCGGTCTTAACGAACGCGTCGATGACGGTATAGATAAGGTTTGCGAAGATCATCGGCGAAATCGTCGGGAAAGTTATCTTCCAGAAGAATTCCCAGCCCGTTGCGCCCTCCATAGAAGCCGCTTCCTTAGCGGAAACGGGGATCTGCTGCAATGCCGCGATAAATATGAGTATCTGAATACCCGAATCCCAGATGAGGTTCAGGATAGTTCCCGTAATTTCGGAAACTGCGTCTGCGAAAGACTGGCTGATATTGTTCAGACCCATGAACTGGAGGAACTCCTCAACGAAATTCGCCTTGAACAGCGCGCTGAACTGTGCCGCCTCGCCTACGCCCTGCGAAAGCATATCGCCGTTGATAACCTGAAGAACAGGACCCGTCGCGATAAGAACCGGCAGGAAGAATATCGCTCGCGCAAATGTTCTGCCCTTAAACTTATCGTTGAGCAGGAGCGCTACGAACAGCGAGAATACAAGGATAAGCGGTACGGAATAAGCCGTTTCGCCGAGCGACTTAACGAGGTTCTGCGGATAATCGGGGTTTTCCGTGAATGCTTTCTTATAGTTGCCGAAATCGTTCCATTCGGTATAGATACCGGGGCCGTCCATTCCGTATTTTTCCATAACATCTGTCTGGCTTACGAGTTCGCAGTAGCTGAGCGAGTACCAGAGCGACTGGAAAAGCGGGATAATGAACATATAGATTACGCCAACAAACCAGAGTGCAATAAATCCGTATCCGTAAAGACCCTTTCTGCGCTCATAGGAGATCTTGCTTTCCTTGATCTTCTTTTCCTGACGGGGCTTTCTGCGACGTATATCCACCTCGCCCGCCGCATTGAGTGCGGCAGCCGAAGCGGTCATGTGCGTTGCATACTGTCTGGGAGCGGGCTGCGGCTCCTCTGCTTCTTCCAGAGCGGTTTTCATTTCCGCAATGGTTTCAGTCTGAGCGATAGTTTCTTCCGCAGCAGCCTCTGCTTCGGGTTCAGCGTTCAGAACAGCTTCATTTTCTCCGGTTTCGGGAATATTCACATTTTCCTGTTCCGGATTCATGTCTTTTTCAAGCTCACTCATATTCGCTTACCCCCAATCCGTAATCTCCAAGCTCATAAGAAGTTCCGTTTACGCGGACTTCCTGTGTGTCGAGATTTACATAAATTGTAGTTCCGTTTGAGAATGTCGACTGATATTCTTTGTCGTTCATTCTTACATAGTCTGTGATCTCACAGCCGGAAATACCTGACATTATTTCGTTGAACAGCTTGTATTCACCCGCCGCGGTATCGAGCCAGCCGGAATATGCGGTATAATAGAGACTGTCATATTCGCTGTCGGTGAACTTATTCGGGTTCGTGTACATCATTTCGTACTGAACCGGCGTACCCGTTACGATAGACATAAGACGGAGCTTAGAAGCGTCCGCGCTCTTGTTTATCGCCTTGGTCGTATACGGAACAAGTCCGTGAAGAACCATCTGCGCAAACGGGATATCGTAGTCAATAATGTCGTAATTTGAAGAGTAAAGCGGAACGTCCTTGATATAATCGGAATACTTTATGAGATACTGGTTAGCGTTTTCCGAAAGGATCTTCAGACCGCTGTCGCCGAGCTTCTGATAACCCTCTTCGAGAATTTTCTTCGTATCGCTGCGGACGAAATATTTTCTTCCGTCTGCATTTGTACGGCTAAAATCGCTGTACAGCTTATAAGAAGCCTGATTGAGCGAAATTCCCGTTGCTCCCTCCTGCTTAAACGAGGTGGAGAGCTTTGTAAAGAGGTCTGTGAAGAAGTACGGGCTGAGAATTGTCCAGCTGTCCTTGGTAAGATGCGGAAGTCCGAACGCAAGTTCAAACGGAGTCTGCGTTGCGTAGGAGTTCGTTATCTGCTTTGAAGCGTTGAGCGTGAACGAATAGCCGTTGCCCGAATGTTCAAATTCCATTATATCGCAGCTCGGGAAAATTTCATATCCCTGCGACGTGATATAATTGCTCAGTTCCTGATAATCTTTCTTTCCGCCGAGCTTTGACGAATATTCAAAGGAAGCGGCGATCTTGCTTGTAATTCCCGCCTCGTTGAAGTCCTCGTAAATGACCTTGATATTTGAAACTCCGCGTTCTTCAAGCGCCTTAATGATCTCGAGCGCCTGCTTATAGGTCGTTGCGGTCGTCTGAATATCTGCGGGGAAGCCCATAATCGACTGGGTCTTTATCGTTCCGCCGTAAAGCGTCAGATAGAACGGGACCGAGTTGTCCTCCGCCTTTTTCTGAACGCCGATAACGTCGGTGAGATAATCGCGGTAAACCTTTGCAACGTCCGTGTAGCTAAGCTCATCGTCAGCTATCGGATAATACGTTACCGAAACATTTCCCGACTTTATGCCGTTGGATTCATAAACCGTGAGCGGCTCGTTCTGCGCGCCCATGAAGTATTTATCCGTGGTTCTCATCATGAATTCAAACCAGCAGTTGTTCAGGTCGGTAACGTTCTGTCCGGTAACAGCCGCGTGAACGGTCGCGAATTCGTCGCCGCTCGTCGCTATCATTACAAGACCGTTGTCGCCCTGTTCGCCGCGTGTGATACGTCCCATAACGGGCATCGTTACCTGTTCTTCGACAGGCTCCGCGGTAAGCAGACCTACCGCCATATCGCGTCCGTAAACTGCCGCTTCAAACGTGTTGTTATCGCCCGCGAGCGCGCCGTTATTATAGTTGATAACTGCGCCCGAACCGTCGGGAACTATCATCATGCCATCGCTGCTTCTGTCCGTACCGCCGAGATTTTCGAGGATATGGATAGAAATGAGCTGATAGCCGGTATTTCCCTCTTCGTCGTTCTCGGGGCGGTTTTCCTTTATCTGTTCGGTAGGAACCGTCGCGGTAAAGGTACCGTCATTGTTAAGAACGATCTCGAGCGGGATTTCCATTTCATACTTGTTGAAAGTGAAATCTATGCGTACACCGTTGTCGATCTTCGAGAGACTCTTTTTAACATTGCTGTCATAAGCTCTCGAGCTTTCCATTGCCTTACTTTCCGTTCCGACAACCTCAACGGTCATAAGCGTGCTTCTTCTGCTGACCTGAACCTTCTGTCCGGGGTCGGTGTTATAAAAGCTCGACCACCATCTCTGTCCGGTTTTCGTATTTTCCACCATAAAGGTGTAATTCTTCGTGTCAACATAGAGCGCAAGCCCGCCGTTTTCCGCCTGCTTTGTCATTGCCGCAAACGCTTCTTCCTCGGAAACGAAGTCACCCTCCGCAGGAACTGCTTCCTCGGCAGGAGCGGCAGCCCCGTCCGCAATCTCAGCGGGAGATTCTTCCGACCACGCAGGTACCTGTACGGCAGAAACGGCAATTACGGCTGCGAGAGCAGCGGATAAAAGCTTTTTTCTCATTTTTTGCATTTTTACACCACCATTTAATAGATTTGTGTGAATCGTTTCTGCGCTAGATACTGAATCTGTACATCAGCTCCGTGTAAATGGAGTAGCCGAATACGAATACGTTCTGGAACAATGTCAGGAGCAGGACCGCGAGGAAGAGTATGATCACCATTGCCACGATCGTGAATAACATTGCCACCAGGGTTTTCGGGATACTATACTGATGAACGGTTTTCATTGCCGAGATCATCAGGATTACCGACCATGCTATTCCGAGATACTGGAAGAAGAATATAAAGCCGGATTCCGTTCTTAAAAGGAAGTTACTTGCGATAATGCAGACAACCTGCGTGATAAGGTACGGTACGAGGGCGTAGGCGGAAACGCAGAAGATATTCTTCATTGTACCTTCGCCGTCGAACAGCGTACAAAGCGACCAGTTTCCGATTACCCACGTTACGAAAAGAATTACCGACGAGGAGAAATACGGAATGATATTGAATACCTTAACATAAGTATCGTTAAAAAGGAAGCCTGTGAGCTGAGCCTGTGCAACATTTATAAGGAAGAACAGCGCTACGATGACCCATGCGACCTTCATGCTGTAGCCTTTTTTCCAGCGCAGGTCGTCATATCCCTCAAAGGGGTGTCTTGCAACGTAGAACGGCCATTTCCAAGCCGGCAGATCAAGATCAAATCTCATCAGTTGTTACCCCCTTTTTTATTTTTCTTTTTTCTCTTGCGAACCGCGCTCAGCACGATAAGTCCGAGAATAATAACAAGAACGATTATGA
The DNA here is from genome assembly GCA_900556525.1 of uncultured Oscillospiraceae bacterium. Classification (GTDB taxonomy): domain Bacteria; phylum Bacillota; class Clostridia; order Oscillospirales; family Ruminococcaceae; genus Ruminiclostridium_E. The sequence goes on from USOZ01000057.1 coordinate 6,932, forward strand.
GCATCCACGTGAAGTTTGCGCGGATAAACTCGATTCTGAAGCTCTTGAACGCTCTGTTATAACCGCCTCTGGAGTTGCGGTAGAAGTAGTCGAGCGCCGTGCCGTAATCGCCTTGGTTAAGATAAGCGTTACCAAGACCGATATAAGCGAGCCAGTAGTTTCCGTCGCGGCGGAGAACTTCTTCCCAAGGCTGCTTAGCCTCGTCGTAAAGTCCCTCATTGAAAAGCTCGATAGCGTTCTGAACGATACCGCCGAATTCTGTCTGCTGGAATACCGTTATGTTGTTTTTACGAGAGTCGGAAACATAAACCTTTCCGTTGTGCGCTTCAACTGCAGAAACGGAAGTGAACGTTCCCTTCTGTGTTCCCTTTCCGCCGAAGATGAAGAGCAGGTCGCATTCATCTGTGTACTGGAAAACGCGTCCCGTAGCGAAGTCGAGCAGGTAGATATTTCCGTTTTCATCAACGTCAACGTCGCAGATCGCGGAAGTATAATTCTTACCTTTATAATAACGCTGCGCATAGTCGCCGAATGTGTACTGGTCATAGCCGAGGTTCGTGAAAATGTTCGTACCTGCGGGGTTGAGCTTCTTTAAAATATCGGTGTCGGAAGTGCGGCTTTCCGTTACGGTGTAGATAAAGCCTTCTTCGTCAATGTCGATATTTGAGATCTCGATTGCAACGTTCTTTCTCATCTTGATGATCTGTTCACGGGTGTAGATGAGCTTCCAGAACTGCTGCGCGATAACCTCCGCCGTTGCGTTTACACGGTTCGCGCCGTAGTATCCGTTGAACGTTCCGTCCGCCGAGAACTGAACAGTACCCTGTGTGATAGAGGGAACAACAACGTAAACGTTGAACGCGCTGTCTACGGTTACTTTTTTCGGGTTGAACGTTACCTGTGCGTCGTAAACGTCGCTCGAAGGACGAACGTATTCCATTTCGATCTCAAAATTCGTATTGAAGCATACAACGCGCTGGTTTCCCGAATCGGCAACGTAAATGAGCGTATTGCCCTCGTTGTCGGTTCTTGCGTAAATGCCTGTCGGCAGGTTAAATGTCGTCTTTTTTATTGTACTCTTGCTTTCGGGGAATGCTTCTCCGTATGTAAGCGTATCAATAACATATGTTGCTTCGGGGTCAAAGCTCTCGTTTGTAACGACAAGACGATTGTTCTTGCTGTCCGCGATATAGAAAAGGTTGTTCTCCTTGTCTATGTACATATCGCTGGGCTCGGAGAGCGTTCCGACGCCGAGGTTTTCGCCGTTCACCGTTTTCTCGACAACAAATCCGTTCTGTGAGGGAATCGGGTCGCCCCACCAGTCGTAGTTGTATCCGGTATACGGTTCATCTGCCGAAGCAATAACCGCGAGGGAAGAACCCGCAACGGCGGCTGTGCAGACAAAAGCGGCGAGCTTTTTCATAAACCGCATCAAAATCATTCCTTTCTTCATTGAGATTAGTCTTTAAGTCCGCTCTGTGCCATTGTTTCAACAACCGAGCTCTGGCAGAGAACGAATATCAGCATAGGCGGTATCATTAGGATAACGACTGCCGCCGCAGCAACGCCCGCACGGGCAATACCGGAGGCTGTTATCTGCTGTAAAACAGTAGGAATAGGTTTTAATGCTTCGTTATAGATGAAGGAATAACCTGTGATCTGCCAAGCGCCGTTAAAAGCGAAGATCATAAGCGTGAGCCAAGCGGGCTTAACGTTAGGCATTACGATCTGCCAGCAGATGCGGGCGTGTCCCGCGCCGTCGAGATGAGCGGCTTCTATCATAGCGTCGGGGATCTGACCCATGAACTGACGCTGGCGGAAGCCTCGGCGGAGA
>USOZ01000058.1 GCA_900556525.1 uncultured Oscillospiraceae bacterium
TTGCTTCCTATGCAGAGCTGCTTGAGCTCATAATAACTGCCGTTGTAAATATTGATTTTTTAATGTATTCTATAACGTATGGCTTACGAAGTTACGGCGACACGGCGTCGTCCACAGAATTTTGACAATCTTATTGGTCAGGAATTCGTTGCGGAAACTCTCAAGAATTCAATCCAGTCAAAAAAAATAGCTCACGCATATTTATTTTCAGGTCCGAGAGGATGTGGAAAAACATCAACCGCAAGAATTCTTGCAAAAGCCCTGAACTGCCAGAAAGGACCTACAGCTTTTCCATGCGGAGAATGCGCAGCGTGCAAAGAAATAACAGCAGGATCTTCGCTCGACGTAATTGAAATAGACGGAGCTTCAAATACAAGCGTTAACGATGTCCGCCAAATAAAAGACGAAGTTTTGTTTCCGCCGAATTCATGCAGATACAAAATCTACATAATCGATGAAGTGCACATGCTTTCAACCTCGGCATTCAACGCGCTTTTAAAGACAATTGAAGAACCGCCGCCATACTGCATTTTTATTTTTGCAACTACGGAAATCCAAAAAGTTCCAGCCACAATAAAATCAAGATGCCAGCAGTTCAACTTTAGGCTTGTTCCAATTGAAAAAGTAAAACAGCAGCTTGCAGAAGCCGCCAACGAACTTGGAATAAAGGCAGAAGACGAAGCACTTTACTGGATTGCAAGAGAATCGACAGGCTCAATCAGATTAAAAAGATGGAAGAAGACGGCACATTTGAACTGCTCCCCAAGAAGGAAGTTACACAGCTCAACCTCGAGATCGAAAAACTCGAAAAGTTCATGGGCGGTATCAAGAACATGAAGAAGCTCCCCGGCGCTTTATTCGTAGTTGACCCCCGTAAGGAAAAGATCGCCGTTGCTGAAGCAAAGAAGCTCGGTATCCCGGTTGTCGCTATCGTAGACACAAACTGCGATCCTGACGAAATCGACTATGTAATCCCCGGAAACGACGACGCTATCCGCGCAGTTAAGCTCATCGCAGGCGCAATGGCTGACGCTATCATCGCTGCTCGTCAGGGCACCGCTGAAGCTGAAGTTACAGGCGAAGAAGCAGAACCCGCAGCAGAAGCAGACGCAGAATAATTATTCGTAAATTATTATAAAGGAGAAAATTGCAATGGCTATTACAGCACAGGACGTAAAGCAGTTAAAGGAACTTACAAACTGCGGCATGATGGACTGCAAGAGAGCGCTTGAAGAGGCTAACGGCGACGTTGACGCCGCTATCAAATACCTCAGAGAAAAGGGTCTTGCAAAGGCAGCTAAGAAGTCCGGCAGAATTGCTGCTGAAGGACTTGTATATACAAAGGTTGACAAGGCTAAGAAGGTCGGCGTTGCCGTTGAAATCAACGTTGAAACCGACTTTGCAGCTAAGACCGAAAGATTTATCGAGTTTGTTGAGCTTGTAGCTAACACCATTCTCGAAAACGACGTTGAAAGCGTTGAAGACCTCAAGGAAATCGTTCCCGCAGGCGAAACAGAAAAGATCGCAGACATTCTTACCGAAAGAATCGCTACTATCGGCGAAAACATTCAGATTCGCCGTTTCGTAAGAATGACAGGCGATATTTATGAATATGTTCATAACGGCGGCGGCTCCATTATCGGTTCTATCATCAAGCTCGAATCCGATAACGGCGAAGACGACGCAGTTAAGGCTCTCGCTAAGGACCTTCTCCTCCAGATTACCGCAAGCGCTCCTCAGTATATTTCACAGGCTGACGTTCCCGCTTCCGTAATCGACGCTGAAAAGGAAGTTCAGCTTGCTCTCGTTAAGCAGGAAAACGCTGAATCCAAGAAGCCCAAGCCCGAAAACGTTCTCGAAAAGATCGTTGAAGGCAGAATGAGAAAGTTCGCAGAAGAGATCTGCCTGCTCGACCAGCCTTTCGTTAAGGATCCCTCTATCACCGTTGCTAAGCACATCGCATCGGTTGGCAAGAACGTAAAGGTCGTTGCTTTTGCTCGTCTTGAAAAGGGCGAAGGTATCGAAAAGAAGGTTGATGACTTCGCTTCCGAAGTTGCTTCTATGGTTAAGTAATACTCAGCGCTAATTAAAAACTATGCAAAAAATCGAGTATAATCTTGCATATAGGGGTTATGCGAAGATTTTTTGTCTATAGTTTTATTGGTGATTAGTATAATTCACGAAACAGTAACAGCACGCGGTATAAACTGCGTGCTGTTTTCTTTTTATTTTATTTTTATACTCAGCACCAATTAAAAACTATACAAAAAATCAAGTATAATCTTGCACATAGGGGTTATACAAAGATTTTTTGTCTATAGTTTTATTGGTGATTAGGGAGTGTTGACGCTAAAATAATGCGCAGATTTTCGAACATAAATTTTACGCAGACAAGGCAAAAAGGTGCAGGCAGGCTGCCGCCTGTCAAACCTTTTTAACGCAGAATGCGTGAAATTTTGCCAAAAAGATGCGTCATTAGGCTTAGTGTCAACACGACCTAGTATTAAGCACCTGTCGGGGCAATATCTCTTTTTTTACTGCACCGCTCCCGTCTCTGTCATTCCGAAACGATCGTGTATCGTATTTATTGAGTTCTCTGCGATAATGAAGTATCCCCCGTCGGTCTCGCCGTAGGGTATGTAATATTCGCAGGGATTTATGCTGTTCTCGCTGGTATACAAAAGTACAGACTGATAATCGGTGTAGTCGCTGAATGTGAAGTCGGTATCCGTGCTGCCGAGGAGCTTTTCGGCGCGCGCCTGAAGCTCGGTCGAGGAGAGATTGCGGAAATTACGGTTCACCATGTTCATTGCCGCCGAACCGTGTATCGCCAGCGTATAATCCGCACCCTTTCCGAAAGGATAAACGAGATAGCTGTAGAGCGTTTCGCCGTCGAAATACTGCGTTCCCGCAGGGAAAATTACTTTATCGACAGTTTCCTGCTTCTGCCGCGTTACCTCCTGTTCTTCCCCGTCAACTTCGACAATTTCGTTTACAAGAACGGTTTCTACCTTCTGTTCGGTAATATCCGACGGAACATTCACATAAACTGTTCCTGTCAGGTCAACAAAGTCAATGAACGAAAGACGGTCGAATTTTATATAATTGTCACATTCAATGCCGAGCGTGTTCTTTATTCCGCCCATAACGGCAGCCGCGCCGAAATTGTCGTACATTTCATAAAGGCTGCCCATATTCCCGCCGTATTCCACGCGCATATTTTCGGGAAGCGCCGCGAAAACAACGGAATCCTGCCTCGGATAATAGTGCATGAGCATATAATATTTCGGAGTTCCCGCTTTCATCTCGGAAAGCATGAGCAGAACGGTCGTCTGAACCTCCGCGCTCGGGCGATAGTCCGCACCTCCGACGGTGTATGAACCGACGTCCTTAGACGCGGGGAAAAGCGAATCCCATATACTGCTCACAAAAAATCCCAGAATAATAAATGAAACAATAAGCGTAATAACGTAGATATACCAGTTGCTTTTTCTCTTGACACCCATTGGCATTCGGCACCTTTCAAACAAAATGTAAAAATAAACCTAAAAAACAGTTGAAATTTCGGAGTAAAAAGTATATAATAAAAAGGATAAAAGCCTTTTAAACATTATCTTTTTTTATTTTACCACATATTTCGGAAAAATTCAATAGGAAACCATGAAAAGAGTTTCCGTAATTCATTTACAGGAGCATTTCAGTGAAGAAATTATTACATAGAGCATGGGCTGAAATAAATCTCGACGCGCTTGACGCAAATGTTGAAGCAATACGCGCCGCAGCGCCCGGAAAAACGATAATGGCTGTCGTTAAGGCGAACGCCTACGGTCACGGCATAAAGATTGCCGCGCCCGAGCTTTTCCGTATCGGAGTGAAATATTTCGCGGTCTCGTGCATGGCGGAAGCGCTGGAGCTGCGCGAAATTTTACCCGAAGCCGAAATTCTGATTTTCGGTTACTGCGACGAGGAGCAGTTCTCCGAGCTTATCGCGCATGACCTTATCCAGACGGTCGGCGAAACGGGCTTTGCGAAAAGCCTTTCCGACTACGCGCTCAAAAACAGAGTGAAAATCCGCGTCCATGTCAAGGCTAACACGGGCATGACCCGTATCGGAATTGATACCCCCGAGGAGCTTTCGGAAATACTCGCTCTGTCGGGACTTTCGGTTGAGGGCGTTTATACGCACTTTGCCTGCGCCGACAGCACAGACCCCGATGACGACGAATACACTCGCGGGCAGCAGGAAAAATTGAACAAAATAGGCGAAAAAGCGAAAAAAGCGGGCATTCCCGTCTATTCGCAGAACAGCGGCGGCATACTCTATCACAGCGATTTCGACGGCGAGATCGTGCGCAGCGGCATTATCACCTACGGCTGTATGCCCAACACCGCTGAAAAGCTGCCTATCCCGCTTACGCCCGTAATGCGGCTTCGCGCGCGCGTCTGCCAGCTCAAGGATATTCCCGCGGGTGTCCCCGTAAGCTATGGAAGAACGTTCGTTTCCGAAGCGCCCATGCGCCTCGCGGTGATACCGATAGGCTATGCGGACGGCTATTCGCGTTCGCTTTCGGGAAAGGGCGCAGTCTATGTGAACGGTCAGCGCTGTCCGATATGCGGGCGTATATGTATGGATCAAACAATAGTTGACGTTACAGGAAAAGATGTTTCCGTCGGCGATATTGCCGAGATATATTCCGACTCGATACCCGAAATTATGGTCGATAACATTGCCGACAGTCTGGGAACAATAGGATACGAGCTTCTCTGCCGCGTCAGCGCGCGTATTCCGCGCGTCGGGGTGAGAAACGGCGAACCGATAGAATAATCCCCAAGGAGATCAAGAATGCACCGCTATGAAACGCATTTTCATACTGCCGAGACAAGCGCCTGCGCAAGCGCAAGCGCCGAAAAGCAGATAAAATTCTATAAAAGCCGCGGGTTTACGGGTGTTTTCGTGACCGACCATTTCTTTAACGGAAACACCTGCGTTCCCGCTTCCCTGCCGTGGAACGAGCGCGTTGAGCGCTTCTGCCTCGGCTATGAAAACGCGAAGCGCGTTGGCGATGAACTGGGCGTAGACGTGTTCTTCGGCTGGGAATATTCCTACATGGGCGCCGATCTGCTCACCTACGGACTGGACAAGCAGTGGCTGCTTAATCACCCACTGCTGCTTAAAATGGACCCGAACAGCTATTGCGACCTCGTTGCGAGCGAGGGCGGGATGATAGTTCAGGCGCACCCCTTCCGCGAAGCAAGCTATATCCAAATGATACGTCTTTTCCCGAAAAAATGCACGGGCTGCGAGATAATAAACGGCTGCAATCCCGACGAGGCGAACGAAATCGCGGCATTTTACGCTAAGCACTATTCGCTTATGCCGACTGCGGGGAGCGACAACCATTCGGGCGAACAGGAGCGGCTCTGCGGAATTGAAACAGATGAAAAAATACAAAGCAGCGCACATTTTATCGAACTGATAAAATGCGGAAAATACAGCATTTTCGATACGCGGGACGAATGACCGCGCACGGCTTGATTTTTTGTATATTTTATATTATAATTAGGTAGAAAGGGGGCTTCCGTGTGGATTTTGAAGAACTTCACGACATTGCGGACTATCCGAACTGGCTTGAAATAACGCCGATAGACCTCGGCCGCTCGGGCGAGAACAAATATCACATTATCCGCAACAACGGCATACAGCTTATCCTGCGGACAAGCGATATTTCCAACTATAAGCGCCACCGCGACAGCGCGATTTTTGCGAAATATATTTTTGACACTCTCGGTCTGAACATGAACGTCCCCATTGAAGTGGCGGCGTGCGGCGGGGACAAGCTCGCGTACACGATTTATTCGTGGGTCGAGGGAGTTGATGCAGACGGCAGGATCTTGAACCTGCATACTCCCGAACAGGCAAGATACGGCGAAAAAGCGGGACAGCTCCTTAAATATATCCATACCGTCCGCGCTCCCGACGATATTCTTCCATGGAACGTTTATTTCAGCGAGCGCCTTGACGAAATGCTGAAGCGTTTCGAGAGCTTCCGCCTTACATTCCGCGGTTCGGATAAAACGATTTCGTTCCTGCGCGGGCGCCGTGACCTGCTCAAAAACAGGCCGCAGACAGCTGTTCACGGTGACTTCCGTTCGGGAAATCTCATACTCGACAAGAACGGCGGCTACGGCATTATCGACTTCGACCGTTGGTGCTGGGGCGACCCGTATATGGATTTTCAGTGCATACGCCGTTCGTGCAGCGTGCCGTTTTCGCGAGGACAGATAAACGGCTATTTCGGGGGAACTGTCCCGGGCGACTTCTTTGCGCTTATGGCGTTCTACACCGCTGCGGACATTATCCGAGAAATATGCGGCGCATATCCCTACGGGCGCGTAGCGCTTGACGAAGCAGTGCGCTTTGCGGAAAGAACCGTCCGCGAATACAACGATTTTGAGGGATTTATCCCCACTTGGTACTAAAAAATGGAAAATATTATTTTAACGGGAATGCCCGGCTGCGGAAAAAGCACGGTCGGCGTTATCCTCGCCAAAACGCTCGGTATGGATTTTATCGACACCGACCTTATAATCCAGCTTCAGCAGAACGAAAAGCTGCAGGCCCTTGTGAACAAATACGGAACGGAGCGTTTCCGTGAATTTGAGGAACAGGCGCTTCTCTCTGTGACCGCCGAAAAGAACACCGTTCTTGCCACGGGCGGAAGCGCGGTGTTCTGTGAAAAGGGCATGGCACATCTCAAACAGCACGGAGTTTGCGTTTATCTTGAAGTGAGCTGCGAGGAGCTTATCCGCCGCCTTACCAACATAAAAACGCGCGGGATTGCCGCCAAAAAGGGCATGACGGTAGCGGATATATTCCGCGAGAGAAGCCCATACTACGAAAAATACGCCGATTATCGCGTAAAATGCGACGATATGCACATTGAGGACGTTGTCGCAAAGATAATCGAAGAAATTTCAGGCGCAGGTGGCTTATGAGATACAACAGACAATACCGCCATGAGCTGAAATACTGGGTTTCACGCGGTACATACGAAGTCCTGCGGCAGCGCTTCCGCGCGGTAATGAAGCCCGACGAACACGCCCAAAGCGGAGGATACCGCATAACGAGCCTTTATTTTGACGACGTTTATGAAACTGCGTACCGCGAAAAAATGAACGGAATGCTCTACCGAAAAAAGTTCCGCATACGCACATACGACCTTGACCCGTCATTTATACGCCTTGAAGAAAAGTGCAAGGAAAATAACGTAGGGTATAAAAAGAGCGCGGTTCTCACTCGCAGCGAATACATTGATATTTTAAGCGGAAAAACGTCGTTTCTTGCCGACGAGCGCTTTCTCGGGACTGCCGCCGAAGATTTTTTCTATTCAACTTCCGCAGTTTTGCAAAAGCCTGCGGTTATCGTTGACTATTACCGCGAACCGTATCTGTGCGACGCGGGAAATGTCCGCCTAACATTTGACAGCAGGCTTTCCGTCTGCGCAAATACGTTTGATATGTTCGACGAAAAAGCCGTTTTTTCTCCCGTATTTGAACAGGGTGACATTCTTCTCGAAGTGAAATACGACAATTTTCTGCCCGGATTTATTGAACAAATTCTCTCGGGCGTTGCACTCGATTATGATTCCGTTTCCAAATTTATTTTGTGCAGTGATAAGGCAAAACAGCTGCGCTTCGGAATATGAAACCCGCGAAAGGATAAAATAAAATGAAAGTATTAAGCATAATTGACGACACTTTACAGCTTTTCAAGGACGCGCTGAATTTCACTGCGCTTACCCCCGCAGGAATGATCGCAGCCATGCTCTCCGCTCTCGTCTGCGGAATAATCATCTATCTGGTATACCGCTTCTGTTACCGCGGAGTTGTTTACAGCGACAATTTCAACATTCTCCTCGTGATGATAACCTCTATCACAGGCTTCATCATCATGACGATCAGCTCGAACGTCGTTCTTTCGCTCGGTATGGTCGGCGCGCTCTCTATCGTGCGTTTCCGCGCGGCAATTAAGGATCCGCTCGACATAGGCTTTCTTTTCTGGTCGATCGCAGCGGGCATAACCGCAGGCGCGGGGCTGTATTTCGCAGCAGTTTTCGGGACAATTCTTATTGCCGCGATATACATAGTATTCAGCGCGATAAAGACCCAGAAGCGCAACTATCTGCTTATAGTTCACTACAGCGACAGCGCTGAGCAGAACGTTAATGCAGTTCTCGGCGCGATCAAATACCGCCTCAAAAACAAAACTAAAACAGGCGGCTCAAACGAACTTACAATCGAAGTTAAGGTGAAAAACAACGACACCTCGCACATTTCCAGGTTTCAGGAGATTGACGGCGTATCGTCGGTAACGCTGCTAGAATACAGCGGAGAATACATGAATTAAGGGGAACGCCGAGGCTTGCGGGCTTCGGCGTTAGGGGATATACAAGCGCAACCCCTCGCCGGTTTTGGCGATAAAAAGGGCAGTGGACAAGCGCAAACCCTCGCCCGCTCCGAGGTGAAAAACAACGACACCTCGC
>USOZ01000059.1 GCA_900556525.1 uncultured Oscillospiraceae bacterium
CGAACACGGTCAGGATCGACTATGACAACTCCCACACAAGTGGTGCGCGACCAGCACGTTCCGCTCCCTGCTGTCGGGCTGCGCCTTATCGAGAATGACTCTCACTGCGTCCTCATAGGTCTCTATCTTCTCCTCCGGGAAAAAGTGTCTGACCTGTGATGCCTTCACAAACGGCAGGAGGTAAACGTTCAGCTTGCCGAAGGCGTCCTCGAGAACCTGTCTGTAGAGCACGCCTTCATACTTTCCGGCAATATGGATTCCGCTGTTGAAATATTCGCTGGACGAGGCTGGGAGTGAAAAGTCGGTTCCCCTCGTTACAATCGGAGAGAAGGGAGAGGTCGATATCCGTCTGCTGCCCCTAAAACCTTTCAGGGATCTGCGGCATATCCGGGGAAAGCGGGATCAGCTTCTGGACCCTGCCCATATCGAGTCGCCGGAGGATTATATCTATGTGACATTGACGGACGAGGACATCATGGACGATGCCATGGGAATCTTCCAGCAGTATTATCCGAACACGGTCAGGATCGACTATGACAACTCCCACACAAGGGCGATCGAGCAGGTCACGGTTGCACACTCCCAGCCTCGTCCAGCGAATATTTCAGGGGAGAGCCCGAGTAGCGCACTTCCTCCCGTCCTACTCTCTGGGGCGAGTGGATGTGTCCGAGCGCAACATAATCAAAATCGTCAAACACGCTGACATCAACATTATCCGAGCCTCCGACAGAAATATCCTCAGACTCAGACTTCTGCGCACCCGTAACAAACTGATGAGTCAGCAGAATGTTCATATTACTCTTGTTTATGCACATTTTTTCAACAGCTATTCTAAGAGCGTCGGTATAGCTTTCGATTTCCTCATCGTAAAAGCAGGCTCGAACGTTTGCGGGCTTGATAAACGGGAGCATATAAACGTCAGCCGTCCCATGCTCGTCTGTGAGTGAAAAAGGCTTTATTTCACCGTTGTAAACAGGTGAAATATGTATCCCGCTCACGCCGATAAGACGGTTTGCGAACGCTAGCCTTTCGGGAGAATCGTGGTTTCCGCTGATGATGAAAACCTGCGTTTTCAGCGCGGCAAGCTGAACCAAAAAATCATCAAAAAGCTCCACCGCCTCTGCGGACGGCACAGCCTTATCATAAACGTCTCCCGCAATAAAAACGCCGTTAGGCGCTTCTTTCTCGATTATCCCGATTATCTGTGCTAAAACGTACTTCTGATCCTCGATCATTGAGAACTCGTTGACTCGTTTTCCAAGATGCAAGTCCGAAAGGTGGACAAATTTCATGTTTCCCCCTATAAAAAAACTGCCCGAATAAATCGGGCAGCAGTATGTATTAAACTTAAAGTTCCTTGATAATTTCGCCCATAAGGTTTGCGGAAGCGGAAATTGCGTTTGATTCGTCGGTGTCAATGTGCATTGCGTCGGCAAATTTATCGCTTACTCTTACAACAACATCACCGAGAATAGCGGTTCTGCCGTTCGTTTCAGCCTTTACCCAGACAATGTCCTTATTCTTCAGACCGAGCTTTTCAGCGGTTTCGGGAATCATATGAATGTGGCGCTTCGCAACGATAACGCCTTCGCTGATTTCGATTTCGCCCGCCGGTCCGATGATCTTACATCCGGGAGTACCCGCAATGTCGCCGGATTCACGAATAGCGATCGGAATACCGATAGAACGTGCGTCTGTAGCGGAAAGCTCGACCTGCGTTGCAGGACGTACAGGTCCGAGAATGGATACGTTTGCAAGTTCCTTCTTCGGTCCTACAATTGTAACTCTTTCCTCACACGCGAACTGACCAGGCTGAGAAAGATCCTTCTTCTTTGTAAGCTGCGCACTCTTTCCGAATAACGCTTCAAGCGCTTCCTGCGTAACATGAACGTGACGCGCAGAAGTTTCGATTAAAATTTTGTTGGACATATTTAAACCTCCGTAAAAATTGATAACTTCTTAAAAAGCTCAATATAAAAACGCCTGTAAAATTATCCCTATCGTCATTATGACCGCGATGCAAAGCGCAACAGCCCTGAACACCGCAGAGAGCTTTTCCCTATCCTTGTTTTTCATAACTTCACCCGCTCCGACTTAGTTTGTCGGGACAAAATAATATATTTTTTCGTCGGGATACGAATATTCAAGCTCGTCCCTGGCGATTTCCTCGATATAATCTATACGATATTCCTCATTTGCGTAACGTTCAAGCTGCTCGTTCTGAGTTTTAAGCTGAGATAATTTCGACGAAAGCTCGTCGTATTCCGTTGACTTCTGAGCAATAGAAACTTGAATTGAAACGAGATTGATAACGGCATAAATAAGTACGGCTACCGCGATAATTCCCGCAAAAAAGGAACGCTTATGCTTTTTTTCTGACTTTTGCTTTGATAACACTTCGTTCCTCACCGCCTACTTCACCCATATTACTAATACTATTATTATACACTATATCCCGCCGCCTTTTCAAGGGTAATCGTACTTTTTCTGCAATTTTTTTGCTTTTTCGGCAAATTGTACCAAATAGCGGTGATGCTTTTTGTTGTATTGCACGAAAAATTTTCTTCAATGGCTTCAGAACAATTTTGTTCATAAGTTTCAAAACTGCGAACAAAATCTTTCGTATCAATTCGGCAGCAAACCGCGTCAGATACCCTAAAGTGAAGTGATAAACAGCAGCTCCGAACAGCGCGGAAAGCAGATAATACAGCCGAAACGCGCCCAGTCCTATTTCAACCGAAAAGCAGAAGAGTACAAACGCCGCAAACGGAATAAAAATAATATCTTCGATATTCACAAGCAGCTTCGGGTGTCTGAACATAATCCGCAATATCCTGAACAGATCATACGCTAATCCCAGAAAGAAGCCAATCAGTGCAAACTGGCCGAGCTGTGCCAGAACATCATGTGTCGTTTCAAACATAGCGTTTACCTGAACAGACGGCTTATCACATTTCCGGGAATATGCTGACCCTCGGAAATATAGCTTATTTCGTCAATTTTCCCGCGAAGCTCAAAATCTCCCGTCGTCATGTCAAGCATACCGACTTCAAGACCGCTTCCGCGTATCATCAGATCGCCGCTTTCCGTGTAAACGGCTATCTCATTTTCACCGAAGCTCTGGGTACTTTTTACTCCGCTCATGCGCAGATATTCTCGATTTTCCAAGATAAGGCTATGTTTGTTCATAAGCACCTCGAATATGTACAGATTACATATTCATATTTATGTGCTTTTCGGGACAAATAGAACCGCTCCGTTTAAATTATTGAATAAAGTTCCGAAGCGCCGTCTTTTCCGACAACTTCAACAACTTTCATTACCTTTACTTTAAGCGGTGTTTTACCCATATTTATTTCAATTTCATCGCCCACCTTAACATCGTATGACGCGCGGACGATTTTACCGTTGACGCTGATTTTATCCGCGTCACAGGCTTCATTCGCAACCGTTCTGCGCTTTATAAGACGCGAAACCTTGAGATATTTGTCGAGCCGCATATATTTCTCCTTTCAAAATGAAAAACGGACTGTCAAGCCGATGCCCTCACAGTCCGCCGTATTCAATAAACAGTCAATTACTTAGCAACTGCATCCTTTAAAGCTCTGCCAGCCTTGAAAGCGGGAACCTTTGCGGAAGCAATAGCGATCTTTTCCTTTGTGCGGGGGTTGATACCTTCACGAGCCTTGCGCTCACGAACCTCGAAAGTGCCGAAGCCTACGAGCTGAATCTTATCGCCCTTTGCAAGAGAATCAGTAATAGTATCGATTACTGCGGAAAGCGCTGCGTCAGCGTCCTTCTTTGTGAGTCCAGCCTTTTCTGCTACTGCTGTAATAAATTCTGCCTTTGTCATTTTTAAACCTCCAAAAATAATATAAACCGGTTTTACGGATAATCAGACCGAGTAATCCTTCGCTTTCTCCCAAAACGAGTTTATTTCCTTGCGAGATAGCTCTGAAAAAGCCTTATCTTCTTTTTCAATCAAAGCCTCAAGTCCGCTAAACTGTATTATAAACTGATTTATCGCAAATGTCAAGGCTTTTTCACTATCTTTTTTCAAAAATCTTGCTAAGTTTGTGCAGGAAAACAAAATATTACCTAATTCTTCCTCTATTTTTATATCGGTTTGTGTTAAAACCGCCTTTTTAAGAGCATTTACGCTGTTTTCAAGATCAATAAGAATAGTTTTATCATCTCCGCAGTCAAGACCCGCGTTCGCCGCCCTTTTGAGCACCTTTTCGCCTCTTGTGAGCGCGGGAAGCAGTTTCGGAACACTTTTCAAGCGGTCGGTCACGCTGTTTTCTTGTTTGGATTTGCTCTTGAGCGCGTCCCAATTTTTAAGTACCTCATCGGGCGTATCGGCTTTTACGCTGCCGAAAACGTGAGGGTGGCGATAGATCAGCTTCTTGCATATCCCGTCCGCGACATCATCGAAATCAAACGACCCCTGCTCCGCTTCAAGCTCGCTGTGAAAAACGACCTGAAGCAATAAATCGCCCAGTTCTTCCTTTAAATTATCGGGATTTTCACTGTCGATTGCCTCGGCTACCTCGTACGCTTCCTCGAGTACGTCACGGCGGATAGATTTGTGATTCTGCTCTCTGTCCCAAGGGCAGCCGTGATCGCTGCGCAGTTCTTTCATAATAAGGCGTAAATCGTCGATATTATACTTTTCCTTGAATTCAAACATTTTTCTCGTCCTTTCCTTTGAAAGCGCTGAATAAATCGCGGCACGCATCTTGCTTGCATATTTTCCGTTTGATTACGCGAAACATCAAGTATTTCTGCGTCGCTTTCATGCAATCAGACAAACAAATATATTTGCGACCGTTTATGCCTGCCGTGAAATAAAGCGGAAATTCGGGCTTTCGGTTTCGCCGCTCGGGGCGGCTGTTCCGTCGCTTATCGCAGGTTCGGCTTGCGCCGTCGCGGCATATCTCTGCTATAATGGTCACAACGCCGACCGCAGCTTCCGTGGCTCGGTAAGGATACAAAAGCGAAAGTATCGGACCCGAAAGCACAGCCATAACAAACGAAATCGGTACGGATATGAACGCCGTCCCCTTGAACATCAGTTTTTCGGCGGAATGAAGCGCGGAGGCGTCCTTCGTTTCAACTGCGCAGACAAGACGCGGAAGCGAACAGCGCGAAATAAGCCCTGTGAGCGCCGAAGCAAGCATATAGACCGATAAAACCATTCCCGAATAACTTCCGTAAAGGAAATTACCGAGGTCGGCGGACTGCTCTGCGGCAGCGGAGAGCGCAGCGTTTTCACGGAACACCTGCGGAAAATGCGCAAACGAAATGTTTATGCAGTTTGAAACGGTCAGCATATCCGTAAATGCAATAAGATTTGCGGTGACCGCGCCCATCGCAACAGGCAGCGACCTAACGAAAATATCACGCATAATTCCGAAAAGCTCGCCGCGCTTCATCGGCTCGGCATATTCGCGAAAGCTGTCGGATTTTCGCCGTCCGCGAAGCACAATATAAACCGTCCCGCAAAGTTCGCTTATCGAAACGCCTATTACAGCCGCCGCTGCCGCATAAGGAAGCGCTTTTTCCGCACTTCCGAAATAGTGAGTCCCGTTTATGTACACAAAGTACGAAAGCCCTATCCCGACCGCCGCTTTAACTATCGCTTCAATGACCTGCGAAGTCGCCGTCGGCAGCATATCCGAAAGTCCCTCAAAATATCCGCGGTAAACCGCCGTAACCGAGCAGAACAGCACAGCCGGAGCAATCATAAGCACGGAGGGAAGGCTTTCTGGCGAATTAGCCACAAAGCAGGCGAACGGCACTGCGCAGATATACACCACAGCCGTTCCCGCAAGCCCGATAAGTACGGAAAGCAGCACGGCGCTTTTCCTCAGCCTGACCAGCCCCGCGAGTTTTCCGCTTGCCGAATACTGCGCCGCAGTCTGAGTAACTATCGTCGGTATTCCCGAACAAGCGAACGCGAGAACAGGCGTAAAAATGCTGTACGCGGTCGTGAAATAGCCCATTCCCGTTCCACCGAGGATATTCCCCAACGGTATTTTCAGTACAGCACCAAGTCCTTTCGTAATGAACATTGCAAAGAACATTATAATAGTATTCCTTAAAAAGCCTTTTTTCAAATTGCTCATGCCCCTTTATTGTATCTGTTAAGGAAGTGCTGATTAAATCAGGTATGCAGATTGCGCAGACAGATTTTTCGCAGGCGGAAGCCGCCCCCAGGATTGCACGAAAGTGACGCAGGAATACTTGATGTATTTCAAGAAGTTTTCGTGCAATAAGACGGAAAATATACAAGCAAGATGCGTGCCGCGATTTATTCAGCGATTCCTTAAATTTATATTAACTTTGTCCGGATTTAATGCTACACAACAAAAAAACAGGCAATAATAAGTCGGAACATTTTACCGCATTTCTATTGACATAAATCTCTTTTTGGGGTAAAATAAAGAGAAGAATCACAAAAAAGAGTAAACAGAAAGGACTTTTAAAATGGCAGAACAGAAAACAATGCTTCTTATATATCCCGACTTTCTCGAAGAAGAAATGTTCAACAGAAATAAGCTCGGAAATTACAGCGAGGGGCTTGCGTCGATTTCCGCAGTTCTTAAACAGGGCGGACATAACGTTCAGCTTTATCATCAGCTTTATATGCCCGAAAAGAACGAATTTCTCGAAAAAGTAAAGAGCTTTAACCCCGACGTTATCGGCTTCTCCGCAAGAACCACGGCTATCCCGTTCATCACCGAAATGTGCGGCTGGCTCGCGGACAACCTCCCCGATATTTTCGTTACGGTCGGCGGCTATCACGCAATTCTCGTTCCGGATGAATGTATAAAGATACGCGGCGTTGACGCGGTCACGGTCGGCGAGGGCGAATATCCGCTTCTCGACCTTATGGATTCTATCCGCGACGGAAAAATGCGCACTGACATTGAGAGCATTTATTTCAAGCTTGAAAATGGCGAGATAATCAGAAACCCCGTCCGTCCGCTTATTGAGGATCTCGATACGCTGCCCTTCCCCGATTTCGACCTGTTTGATTATGAAAATCTTGACCGCTCGAAGAACTTCACCGCCATGGTCATGCTTTCGCGCGGATGTCTGTTTAGCTGCACATACTGCGGAAATTCGCAGTTCCGCAACATTTATCCCAACAAGCAGAAATACTGCCGCTTCCGCAGCCCGAAAAAGGCTATCGAACTGCTCGAACTGCTCCTCAGCAAATACCCTTTTATAAAATATATCGAATTCCGCGACGCTATTTTCAATATGTACAAGGACTGGTTCTATGAATTCATGCCCATGTACATTGAGAAAATTCATCTGCCGTTCAACTGCAACCTGCGTTTTGACACACTTGACGAAGAAATGGTAAAAACACTCAAAGACGGCGGCTGCTACATGATCGACATCGGTCTTGAAAACGGAAACGAAGAGTTCCGCCGCAAGTATCTTCACCGCAATATGAAAAACGACCACATGGTCGAAGTTGCAAAGTGGTTCAGAAAATATAAGATAACCGCGCTTACTTATAATATAGTAGGTCTGCCGTATGAAACGCTTGAGCTGTCGCTCGAAACCGTAAAGCTCAACGCAAAGCTCGACGTGGACAAGGTTATCCCGAACATTTTCTACCCCTACCCGATGACAATTCTCGAAAAGACCGCGCGTGACGGCGGATTTATCGACCCGTCTGTCGACCCAAACGACCCTGTTCAGCTTCGTATGCCGCAATATCCTAAGTACGACATTCTTTACATGGCTTATAATTTCAACAAGCTGGTAAAGAAATACAAAGCAATTTATGCGCTGCCCGAAGCTGAGGCTAAAAAGGCTGAAGAAAAGCTCGACAAGAAGATAACCGCTAAGAATTATCCCAGAAAATTCCTGTACAAATCCGCGAAATTCAAAGAGGATACATTTATTTTTGCCAAGCGCACTCTTAAAAAGGTATCCCCGAAGCTGTTCATATTCCTGAAAAACAGGACAATGAAAGAAGTCAAGCAATAATCCGACAAGGGCTTGTACACAACAAGCCCTTTAGACATTTGAAAGGAACAATTATGAGAAAAATCAGAGTAAATGCGTCGCAGCCATATGACGTGCTTATAGGAAGCGGGCTTCTCGGCATCTGCGGCGAAGAGATAAAGCCGCTTGTGAAGGGTAGAAAGACTGTCGTTGTAACAGACGACAATGTTGGCGCGCTTTACGCGGACGCTGTAAAAAAATCACTTGAAAAATCAGGTTTTTCCGTTGAAATTTTCACTTTCCCTCACGGCGAGGAAAGCAAGTGTGCCGAAACGCTGCTGAGCCTGTACGACTTTCTCGGAAAAAACAATATAACCCGCTCTGATTTTCTCATAGCGCTCGGCGGAGGCGTTGTCGGCGATCTTACGGGCTTCGCTGCGGCTACATATTTACGCGGAATCGACTATGTGCAGATACCAACGTCTCTGCTGGCGCAAGTCGACAGCTCGGTCGGCGGAAAAACGGCGATCGACATTGCGGCAAGGGA
>USOZ01000060.1 GCA_900556525.1 uncultured Oscillospiraceae bacterium
CTCGGGATAAATTTCATCTGCAGCAGGTGCGGCATACATAACTCCGCCGCTGAAATCATCGTCATTGCCGCTTTCGGCTTCTTCATAGTTTTCGTATACCTGCGCCGCCGTAGTTTCCGCCGCAGTTTCGGCAATATCCGCCGCACGCACGGCAGCTTCATTGCCGCTCGCGGTAGAAGTCGTATCTATGGCATTTTCGCCGAACAGTCCGAGCTTTACCGCGCCGAATGCAAGCAGGCACACAGCTGCCGCGACAGCCCCGTATCTAACCGCGCTGATATACAGCTTCGGTTTTGGCTTTTCAGCCTGTTCATAAAGCATTTTCGAGAGAGAATTTCTGAATTCCTCCGTCGTATCGAGCCGGTCTATGTCATTTTTCAGTTGTTCCCTAAATGTCACGGCGGAGTTATGTATGCCGCACCTGCTGCAGATGAAATTTATCCCGAGTCAGCCGACGGCAGCTCCGAGAACGAGGCTGAGGTATATGTCGGAGCGGCTGAGAACAGCGAAGATTATGCCGATGACGAAGTGTCTATCGACAGTGTGTGCGCTGCGGAAGCGCCTGCCGCCGATGAAGCGGACGAAAAAAGTGTTGACGCCGCCGGCGGGATATTCAGCACGAGTATTTCGGCTGAAAGCACAGAGCTGAGCGCCTATGATATGCCCGTTTACGGCAAGGAAGCGATATACGCGAAAACGACGATCTACTGTGCTGACAGACCGTGGTACACGTTCGACGAATTGGTGGACGTTATCCATAAAAATAATTACAGGCTCGCGCGGGTGACTGTCGGCGGGCAGCTTACCGATGACGAAGCGTCTGAACAGCCGTTTGTGAATTCCGCAAACGAGGGAACGTATTACCGCGCAGAGGTAGACGGAGAAGAAGCTGTAGTTTTCTTTTTCGGTTCTGCACAGATTCAGGAGCTTGGCAACCCGATTTATGCCGAGGGCGACGAGCTTTACTGCGCGCTTGAAGAATATAACGGGATTTACCTGATACGAGATTATCCTCTCGGGGACATTTACACGATAAACGGCGAGGAATGTGTTTACTTGCGCTTTCAGTCGTATGACATAAACGCTCAGCAGCTTCTTTCATCACGGATGGAGGTCGTTACGACAACGGCGGATAACGCGGCGGTTTATTACTCCGCGTATCGTATGGAGGATTTTCAGAGAGAGCTGGCGAACGCTGCCGAAAATAACTACTGATACAATAAAAATGCCGCATGGGAAGCCGTGCGGCATTTTTTTCTTGACACTTTGTATGTAATATGCTACAATGAAATAACGCGAAAGTGCGTTGATTTAAGAATAAAGTAAAAAAGTAAAAAGCTAAAAATAAAGGGTGGGGCAGATATGGCTAAAGCAACGATAAACATGATGTCCAGTGCAACAAAGGTCAAGGGGCAGGGCGTAGGCTCGGCGTATATCGAGCAGGTGAACCTTGTGCGCGAGGGACTTGCGGATAAATTCGACGTGTACGAAAATGCGAGAATGAAAGCGGATATTACACATTACCACACGATAAATCTCGGGTATTATCTCGGCAGAAAATCCAAGACGAAGAACGGACGTTCCGTGGGGTATGTCCATATGCTCCCCGAAACGGTTGAAACCAGTCTCAACCTCCCGAAATTCGCAAAAAAAATATTCTATTCGTACATGATAAAATTCTACGACAGCATGGAATATCTCGTGACCGTAAACCCGTATTTTATCGGGCGGCTCGAACATTACGGCGTGAACCGCGACAAGGTGACGTATATCCCGAACTACGTTTCTTCAGAGCAGTTTCACCCCGTTTCACCCGAGGAAAAAGCTGCGCTGCGTGAAAAGTACGGTATCCCGAAAGACGGCTTTGTTGCCGTCTGCGCGGGTCAGCTTCAGGTGAGAAAAGGCTTCTTTGATTTTGTGAAAATTGCTGAGCAGATGCCCGACGTAACATTTGCGTGGGCGGGCGGCTTCTCTTTCGGCGCAATAACCGACGGGTACAAGGAAATAAACAAAATTATGGAAAATCCGCCGAAAAATCTTAAATTGCTGGGCATGATTGACCGAGAAAAAATGAACGAGATCTATAATATCGGCGACGTTATGTTCCTCCCGTCGTTCGAAGAGCTTTTCCCAATGACGATTCTTGAGGCTATGTGCGCGCACACGCCGATATTGCTGCGGAACCTTGAAATATATAATGATATTCTGTTTGATTTTTACAGCAAGGCAGAGGACGTCGACGGATTTATCGCCGAGCTGAACCGCCTGCGCAGCGATAAGGAATATTATGCGCAGTGCGTGGAAAATTCCCGCCGCGGCAATGAGTTCTACTCAAAGGAACACGTCACGAAAATGTGGGACGAATTTTATTCAAGGGTGCTCGCCTCGATAGAAAAAAAATAATAAAGAAACCTCCGCAGATGGTGCCTGCGGAGGTTCTTTTATCTGAACGATTATGCCTGTTTTTCCTTTTTGCCGTTTTGATAGCTTTCTCTCATAGCCTCGCCAAGCCCCTCGGTGCGCCATGAAAGCGACGTTCTGTTTATCTCCTCGCCGTTGTCCCAGAGAACAGGACAGATACCGTATTTTGCGCAGTATTCGGTGACTGCCGCGAGGTAGAGTTTGCGCGCCGTGAGATCCTTATCTTTAAGCGTGCAGCCGAATTCGCCCATGATAACGGGAATTCCGTTGTCGATGAACTTTTTCTTCAGTTTGTTCATCTGGCGGTCGAGATACTTATAATCGGCGTCGCTGCCCCAGCTCTCCTGATAGCCCCATGTTGAGGTTTTGTCGGCGATCGCAAACGTCGCGGGGGAGTAATAATGCATCGACACGATCAGCTTATCGTCGCCCTCGGGAACTGTTATTCCCTCGCCCTGACATGAACGGTCGATGTCGGTCCAGTATCCCGCAAGCAGCAGGTATCTGTCAGCGTTGTTGTGACCTGAATTTCTGACAAGTTCAACAAATTCGGCGTTGATTTTGTTCATCAGCTCGCAGCCCTTTTCCGTTCCGAGGTCATCGAATCCGATTTCGTTCATTGACTCGAAAATGAGCTTGTTTGAATATTCGCCGAACTCTTCGGCGAGCTGCGACCATATCGCCTTGTATTCGGTCATGACGTTATCATAGTCGGTCGAGGCTTTTGTGAGCCATGTGCCCTCGTGGTGCATATTCAGGATTATATACATATCCTCCTCGACGCACCAGCCGATAATTTCCTTTACTCTTGCGAGCCAGTCGGCGGAAATCGTGTATTCGGGCGCTTCGCCGACGTGATTTTTCCATGTAACGGGAACGCGTATCGTGTCAATTCCCTCGGATTTTATGTAGGAAATAAGTTCCTTTGTGACTTTCGGATTGCCCCACGAGGTCTCGTACTCCATTTCGTTTGAAAGCCAGTTGCAGTCCACGGGGTCGAGCGTGTTTCCGAGGTTCCAGCCCATTCCCATTCCTTCGACAAATTCCTGCGCAGAGGCGGCTTCAACCGTGCTGCCGATGTATTGCTGTTCCGACTGGATTTCTACTTCGGGAGCGTCGTTTTCATGACTTGCCGAACAGCCCGAGATAAGCACGACCGTTGCGGTTATCCAAGAGATAATTTTATGCATAATAATTGTTATCCTTTCGCTTATTTTTTGTGCAAATCGATGATATAGAAATTATATCATGCATACGTCGGGACAGCAATGTTCTGTTGAGTTGTGTTAAATATCCGAATGTGCAAATATTTTAACGGGGGTTTACAGATTTTTGCGGTACTGTGTTGGTGTTTTCCCTGTTTTTTCGCGGAACAGGCGCATAAAGCTGTATTCGCTGGAATATCCGCAGCGTTCCGCAATTTCACGCACGTTTAGGGTCGTTGACGACAGCAGACGCTTGGCGTGGTTCATTCTGCTGCACATAATGTCATGCTTGACGTTTACGCCGAAAATCTTTCTGTAGAGGTGCTGAAAGCCCGAGCGGCTCATATTCGTATATGCAGCGAGGGTGTTTACGTCGGGAATTGTCTCGGGGTTCGCGTAAATCGAATCGCGGATATGCACAAACCGATAATTTTTGTCGGCAAGCTCCTGCGAACGCGGCTGATATTCCGAACGGATAAGGTCGCTCAGCTTATACAGCAGTATTTCGGCGTAGCAGCGCTCGATCTCGGCGCGGTGCGGGTCGGGTGAGCAATGCTCGAAAGACATTGTTCGCATAAGTTGTGAGAGCTCGTCGAGCCTGCCGAGGTAAAACGGCTCGTTTATCGGGATACCGAGCGCGGAGATAAGCTCTCTTTCGCCGTCGCAGAGCGTGAAAAAAAGCCAGTCGTCGGTATATTTTCCGCCGTCGCCGCCGTAACTGCACGGAGTTTCGGGCGAAAATATCACGACGGAATTTTTCTTCACTTTGTAATGCGAACCGCCGATTTCAAAAAGCGAATTCTCCTTGACGAAAAGCATGAGCCAGCAGCCGTTTCCGTCGGGACGGGACATGACAAAATCCGCGTCGTGAGTGTAATTATAGCCGATTGCGCCAACGTTCATTGTGCGTTCCTTTCCGTTTAAAAATCAAACCCACATTTTCGGGAAATGCGGGCGGGCAAGACGTAATACGTGAATAAACCGAGAAAAAAGCAAAAAGCTCAATCGGAATGATTGAGCTTTTTGCTGGTGGAAGCGGGTGGATTCGGACCACCGAAGCGAAACGCAACAGATTTACAGACGGTGGTTTATAAAGAAATAAATAAGTTTTTCCGCTTTGCTCAAATCCTTATGTTAATTATATCCTTAGTGCTGAATTTTGTCAAGCACAAGGCGTTGTCACACAATGTTAAGGGTCGTTCGCAGTATTTCAGCGCTGCTATGTACATAAAGTTTTGCAGTTATATTGACGCTGCTGTGACCCAGATACTTGGATACTGCGTATATATCCTTTGTCCGCGCGTAGAGAAGCGTTCCGCAGGTGTGGCGCAGCTCATGAGGACTGAGCCAGTCGATAACCCCGTAATCGGCAAAGAATTTGTTGTAATATAACTTTGTGAATGAACTTGGCGTTATCGGGTTATCTGTATTTCGTTTTGAATGTATGATAAAGTCACTGCATGAGCAGCTTTTGAACTCAAGCAGTCTTAATGTCAATTCAGTACTTAGCGGTAACTCGCGATTGCTTGAGGAATTTTTGGTGGCTGCTATATTGGCTGTTCCATGCAGAGTTGTGCAAGCGCGCTGTATATGGACAATTTTTCTGGTAAGGTCAATATCGGACCATTTCAGTCCGCAAAGTTCGCTGCATCTTAATCCGAGTTCCAGCAGTATGTGTATGTATATGCCGTTTTCATGCGTGTAAGAAAATGATATTATATCGTCAACTTCCTGACGGTTATATGTTCTTTTTTCTTTCTTTTTCTGAGAGGAATGGGGGAGTTTTATAAAATCGGTAGGACTTTTTGAAAGAAAGTTGTTTTCTACAGCGACAGCAAATATTCCGCTCAGGCAAATCAATATTTTCGAGAGCGTTGAGTCGGAATATTTCAGCGCCATTTCGGAGAGGTACTGACGTATCATAAGAGGGGTAATGCTTTTAGTTTCAGAACCGCCAAAATATGGAAGAATATAATTTTTTACGGTTCTTTCATAGCTTTCTGCAAAGGTCGTGGCTTTAACATAATTCTTTTTATATATGTGCAGCCACACATTTGCAAGGTCATCAAAGCTGTTATAATTGATTTTCATTTTTTAGCCTCCAATATTGTGTGAATTATGAATAAATTATACAATATTGTGACTTTATTTTCAATATGTATAATACTAATCACCAATAAAACTATAGACAAAAAATCTTCGTATAACCCCTATATGCGAGGTCATACTCGATTTTTTGTATAGTTTTTAATTGGTGTTAAGTATAAAAGAGGTCGATATAAATCGTCCTCTTTTTTTATTGGGGTATAGCCAAGCGTTAAGGCAACGAACTTTTGTTCCGTTATCATGGGTTCAACTCCCATTATCCCACACATAGAACATGGTAGGGTCGCTCCCTATAAGGACGGTAAGCCTTCACCGTCCTTTTTCCATGTTCACAAATGTAAAACGAAGGCAGCTCCAGTGTACAGGGAGCAGAAAGGAAGGCTTTTATGAACTGTATAGCACTTTATAACAACAAAGGCGGTGTTGGAAAAACGACGTCTGCTATCAATCTTGCGTATTTTCTTTCTCAGCGGGGAAATGTTTTGATCGTGGATTGTGACGGGCAGGGCAATACCAGCAGATTCTTTGCAAGTACTATTCCGGCAAATGCTGAAAGGTATCTGTTATCAGCGCCGGTATCTGCTATAACAGCATTGTCTGGTACTCGCTATCCTAAAATTGACGTCATAGTTTCATCGCCGGTTTTTAACACTTTATCGGCAGATTTCGAGGCGCTGCCAAAACAGACGCAGTTGTCTAACTGTGAAAAGGTTATTAATGACTGGGCGTATCAATGGTATAGCGGAAGAAGATATGATTATGTCATATTGGATTTACCTCCTGCGTTGAATGTTCTTACTAAAACGATGCTTAACATAAGCGATGTTGTGTTTGTACCCATTGAGCTTGGCTCGTTTGCAATTCAGGGCGTGCCTATGGTTACAGAAACCGTTTCGCAATGCGAATGCAGATTCGGAGGCTGTTTCGTGACAAAATATGACCGTGATTGTTCCGCTGACGCGGCTATGCTTGATATGCTGCGTCAAAGTCTGGGAAACAAGCTGCTGAACACGGTTATTCCGCAGTCAAAAGTGATAAAGAACAGTATAAGCTATAAGCTCACAGCTTATGAATACATGAGCTGGACGGAAGCGGCAATGTCTTATGCTGCACTAGCAGACGAAATTTCAGGCATCTGTACTGATTTTGGCTTTGAACACAAGGAACGCGCATAAGGAGGAACGAAATATGAATGTTTTAGCATCAGCTGTCATCGCTTTGCTGTTCATCGGCGCATTCACAGTTATTTATGCAATCGGAAATATCTTGGAGTTTTTTTCTCAGCTTTTGCTGAAAAAGAAAGGTGAACGCAGAAAATATGTATATATACGAAAGGATAATTGACGACATTAAGCGGCAAATAATTTCCGGTGAAATATCTGTCGGTGACTATGTTCCGTCGCTGCGTGAAACCGCTGATATGTATAACGTGTCGCTTGCACCCACGTTAAAAGCATATAAATTGCTGGAACAGGCGGCATATATCAATGCGATACCCGGTAAGGGATATGTAGTGGCGGAACTGGCAAAGGGAAAAATGACGGCAGACTATAGACGAAAAATGGCAAACGCATTATCAACTGCAATCGACTGCGCCGAGAAGCTTGGGTTAAGCATTCGCGACATTGAATTAACGGTCCGAACACTGGCACACGAGAAAGCGAAATGAATGTGCTATATGTAGCACGGAAATGAGGGAACTAAGCAAGCCTTAAGAGCAGTTATTGTTTTTAGGCTTTGTCTGTAAAGTTATAAACAATATTTCTTGGTATTGCTGTGCATTGAATATGATACATCTCGTCGCACTCCCATTTTCCCAAAACTGCAATAGAATGACCGGCAAATGAATGGAATGTTCCTAAAATGTGTTTTATCAGTTCGTTTAAATGAGTCTCTTTCATTGTAACTGTAATAGTTAAAGATAATGTTTTATTATTACGCGTTTTTGATTTTAGATACATTTCGACAGAATTTGAATCTCGGTTATATCTGTAGGTTTTGCCTAAGACGAAATATGTTCCTGGCTTGCCTATATAGTTTTTATTAAGGCAGAGGCTTCGTTCATCAAGAAATATATCGCAAACTGTAAGACCGTCCATATATTCCGTGTCTATGTCATTGGATATGCAATATTGAAACAATTGTTTTGGAGTGCGGATATAATGTTTTGCATTGTCGTTTTCGGTGTGTTGTGTGATTGAATCATCCTTGTGTTCTTCAGCCTTATTTAAAAATTCGTGATTTAAAATGTCTTCAATGGAAATTTTGATAAATTCACCTTTATCTATATATCGATGATTTTCATTTTTGTATGGACAATTTGGGATATGATACTCAAGCCGCTTCTTGGCAAAATGCGCACTTCTCGCGGTGCTGCCAGTGGCCTTTATAATGTATTTAGCAGAGCAATTGCAATTAGGACATTTAAAGGTATCAGATAAGTCTGTAACGTCTTTAGCACTTATTGGACATTGCAGTTTGTTAGAAAAGGCTACGAACATGATTTACCTCCAAAGAAAGGAATAAAATAATGAATGAGATACAAGAAATGTGCAGATGGCTCACAAAGTGGAATTATGACATAATCATTGCACGTAACACTGATAAAATTATAGCTTTTTTCTATAGGCATAATGAAGATATAGATTTGCAAAAGCGTGCGGTTTATGTAATTGCTAAATATGAAAAAGATAATAGCTTCATTATTGCTTATGGGTAGCGCAATAAGTATGAATGCGGCAGTCAACGTAAGCCGCATTGA
>USOZ01000061.1 GCA_900556525.1 uncultured Oscillospiraceae bacterium
TAATCTCATATATAAAAACACTCCTTCGGGGGTATATTCTCCCGCCGAATAATCAAGCGAGCCGTCCGCCTGAACCGACTTCTCCGCGTATTCCGCGCGATTCACAACATAATCGTGAAGCGTCCGCGCCTTTTCATATTCGGACATTTCGTCCGAAACGACGGAAAGCGCTTCGGAAAATTCACGCGCGACCGTATCAATATCTTTTCTCAGCCGTTCAATATCGCAGGTGCCGTCCGCGCTGATATAATCGGTGCGGTAATACACGGCTGCGCCCCTCAGAAATTCCCCGCGTTCGTCGCAGCCGTAATCGGGATAATATGTCGCCGCGGCAATGTTTATATCGCCGACGTGAAAAACGCAGCTTTCGTTCCACGCGGAATTTATCTCGGAAAGCACACGCGAAAAATCCTCCCCGCGTATGTCGAGTCCCGAAAAATCAATATATCCGCTTCCGCTGCGGAATGTTTCTTCAGCCCTCGCTGCGGTTTCGCCGCCGATCTCCGCGAAGCAAGTCAAAGAAAATGCAAACACCGCGAATATCGCAGACAAAAATGTTCCAACAAAAAAGCTTCTTTTCAAACAAACCTCCGCCCGTAGATGCACTAAATTCATTTTATCATATTTTACCGGATATTTCAAGCACTTTGGCAAAAACTTGCAGAATTCCGATTGACATAAACGTGCGGCGGTGATATAATTGTACAGGAAATTCAGCTGAAATTCAAGGAGGACTATTATGACGGGACATATTATTGACCTTAACGACGTTACTGTATCACAGTGGAACGCGATTTTAAAGCTCGCGCACGACATAAAGGAAGCGCCTATGGTTTACGCGGGAGCTTGCCGCGGAAAAATCATGGGAACGCTTTTCTACGAACCCTCGACCCGCACGCAGATGAGCTTTCAGACCGCAATGCTCCGTCTTGGAGGAGGCATAATCGGGTTTGATAACCCGTCAACTTCCTCTGTTTCAAAGGGCGAGAACCTCAAGGATACCACTAAAATTGTAAGCGGATATTCCGACATTCTCGTTATGCGCCACCCTGAAAGCTCATCTGCGTGCGGGTCGAGGGTTCGTAGTCTCGTTATGCGCCACCCGCTCGAGGGCGCTTCAAAAGCCGCCGCGCTTACGGCGGACTGCCCCGTTATAAACGCGGGCGACGGCGGACATCTCCACCCGACCCAGACCCTCACCGACCTGCTCACGCTGCGCGAAGAAAAAGGCAGACTTGAGGGACTTACGATAGGCTTCTGCGGCGACCTCAAAAACGGGCGCACCGTTCATTCGCTTCTGAAGGCGCTGTCCTGCTACCCCGACAACAAGTTTATCCTTGTTTCAACAGACGAGCTTCGCGTTCCTGGCTACATAAAAGACTACATTTCCGCAAGCGGAAAGACCTATGAGGAATATTCTTCGCTTGAAGAGGTAATGCCGAAACTCGACGTTCTGTACATGACCCGTATCCAGCAGGAACGCTTCGCAAGCCGCGAGGAATATGAAGCGCAGAAAAACGTGTTCAGACTTGACGCAAAGAAAATGAAGCTCGCCTCAAAGGAACTTATCGTTCTCCATCCGCTCCCGCGCGTTGACGAGATCGCGGTAGAAGTGGACGACGATCCCCGCGCGCTTTATTTTAAGCAGGCTAACTACGGTATGTATGTGCGCATGGCGCTGATACTGTCCGTGCTGAATTATAAGCTCGAAAGCCAGCCTCTTCTGCGCGGCGAGATCATAAGCGACGTGACCTGCACTAACCCGAAGTGCATCTGCCACACCGAAACCTATCTCCCCCACAGCTTCCGCAGAGCGGGCGACGTTCTTATCTGCGAATACTGCGACGGCAGACAGCTTTTATGATATTTTTTCTGCACTGCACTTGGTGCATATTGCAGAATTTGTGCGGACTGGCGGTGTTTGCCGCGTGCCGTAAGGACAAGCGTTTCCGTTTCGGGAAAGCCGCAGTCGTGACCGTCTGGCGGCTGCCCTACGGGCTTTCTCTCGGGGCGTTCATCTTCGTCCCCGACGAGAAAAATGCGCCGACCCTCAATCACGAATACGGTCATACCATGCAGTCGCTTATCCTCGGTCCGCTGTACCTGCCGATAATTGCTATACCGTCCGCGCTCTGGTGTATTCTCCCGCCGTTTATCGGTTTTAGAAAACGCAGGAACATTTCGTATTACGCATTTTACACCGAAAAATGGGCAAATTACTGCGGAAAGCGAGCAACAAGCGGAAAAGTTCCGAAATAAACGGAGTAAAAATGAAAATATACTTTTTAATATATGAAACGAACGGAACGCGGTTTCTTCCGTTCCTTTCAAACGGTCGTCTTGAACGTGCGCAGGCTGCAAAATCGCCTGCCGTGCGCAGTCGGACGATTTTTTCTTACACGCTGCTGCGGCTTGCGCTTGCAGAGAATTTCGGCATTGCCGAAGCTCCCAAATTCGGATACGAGCCGCTCGGAAAGCCGTTTCTGAAAGATTTTCCGAACATTTTTTTCAGCCTGAGCCATGCGGAAAACGCCGTGCTATGCGCGGTTTCGGAGCAGCCCGTCGGCGTGGACGTGCAGGATATACGCACAATAAAAGCGGACATTTCACGCAGAATATGCACGACCTCGGAGCTTGAGCGGCTGAACGCGGCAGACGATAAGAACCGCGAACTTTGTCGCCTGTGGTGCCTTAAAGAGAGCTTCGGAAAACTGACGGGAAAAGGCTTTTCCGAGGGATTTACGCAGATAGAAACGCAGGAGCTGCTAAATGAAAAAAAGGCGTTTCTGACGGAGTGGAATGGCTTTTTCATAAGCGCCTGCACCAAATTACCCGAAGCGGCAGAGCTGCGGCAAATTTCCGAGCGGGAACTTTTTGACCGACTGTGCAAATCAACAGAAAAAAGCATCAAATTTTGACATATTAGCCAAAATTGTCATAAAAAGTTCATTATAATTGTTGACAAAGCCGATATTTTAGAGTATAATAAGAGAAAGGGTGAAGAAAAATGGGAAAGGTCTGCTGCTGTTTCGGCGCGGGAGAATTTTTCGGGCTTCACGGCGATATTCCAATCGATGCACTTATCATAGCTGCCGACGCGGGCATAAAAATCGCAGAAAAATGCGGAATTGAACCCGATATTGTCGTTGGGGATTTCGATTCGCTCGGGTATCTCCCCGAAGCGCGGGAGCTGGTGAAGCTGCCGATTGAAAAGGATCAGACCGATATGGCTGAAGCGGTAGATATAGGGCTTGAGCGCGGCTGCGACGAATTTTTGCTGTACGGTGCAACAGGCGGTCGGCTCGACCACACTCTCGCGAACATTCAGCTTATCGCGCACCTATCCGCGATCGGCAAAAGGGGCTTTATCCACGGAAACGGCTTCTTTCTGACGGCGATAACGTCCGACAGCATACGCATAAGCGGAAAAATCGGCGATACGGTGTCCGTGTTCTCGCTGACCGACCGTTCGGAGCGCGTTACCCTGCGCGGGCTGAAATACTCCCTCGAAAATCACACCCTTTTGAATACCGTTGCCCTCGGTGTGAGCAATGAATTTGCCTCGGAAAGCGCCGAAATATCTGTCGGGAACGGTACTCTGCTGATTTATTCGGCATTCTAGAAAGGTGGTTTCGGCATGAAAAAAACTGTTGTTACAATCTCGCGTGAATATGGTTCGGGCGGAAGAATTATAGGAAAAAAGCTGGCGGAAGCACTCGGTTTCAGCTATTACGACGGCGAGCTTCTTTCGCTCGTTGCAAAGGAAAGCGGATATACCGAGGATTTCGTTCGTCAGAATGACCAGAAAAAAACGCAGAGCTTGCTGTATCACCTCTACATAGGCAGCCAGATTCTGCCCGCCTCGGATATGATTTTTATAGCGCAGTCACGCGTTATAAAGGACCTGCAGAAAAAGGAAAGCTGCGTAATTGTCGGACGCTGCGCGGATTATGTGCTGCGCGACTGCGACAATGTGATAAATCTGTTTTTCCATGCTCCGCTCGAAAGCCGCGCAAAGCGCGTTCAGGAAGAATACGGCGAAAAGGCTGAGAACTATAAGGCTTATGTTCAAAAAAAGGATAAGAGCCGTATCGCTTATTACAACTATTTTGCCGACGACGGCTGGGGAAAGGCACAGACATACGACCTTTCGATAAATTCCGACGTCGGAATCGACAACGCGGTTAAGATCGCGGTCGATTATATCAAGGCTAAGCAGGGCGAATAATACTAAACCATAGATAAAAATTCTCACATAATCTATACTCGGTTTTTAATTGGTGCTGAGTAAAAAAAGGCGCGTTTGTCAATTTTTTCAAAAGGTATTGACAAACGCGTTTTTTTGCGCTATAATGTTGAATATGATTTCAATGAATTTTTATTCAACAAGTGAGGTAATGAAATGTCGACAAGAGAAGAACAAAAAGAACAGCGCCGCAGGCTCATTCTGATGAAAGCGTTGGAACTGTTCGTAAAAAGGGGGTATTCCGAAACGAAAATCGGCGATATAGCGAAAGCCGCGAACATGAGCACGGGGCTTATGTTCCACTATTTTGAATCGAAAGAACAACTTTATGAAGAGCTTGTAAAAATGGGGCTTCATGGCACAAACACGCCGCAGGAGATGAATTTCAGCAGCCCGCTCGAATATTTCACGGGCTTTCTGAATGCGCTGTTCAGTTATGCAAAGGAGCAGCCGTGGGTTTTCTATATGTTCGTGCTTATGGCGCAGACGCAGAAAAACGAAGATACCCCGCCGCATATTCGTGAAATCGCAATGCAGGTCAATCAAATCGAAATTTCAGCAAAAATAATTGAACAGGGTCAAAAGGACGGAACGTTTCGCAGCGGCGACCCGCTGACGCTTTCAACCGCGTTCTGGTGCTGCGTTCAGGGTGTAATGGAATATCTCGCAGTTCGCCCCGATATGCCGCTTCCCGACCCCGAATGGATAGTTGACATTATCAAAGGAGAAAATGCAAAATGAAAAAAATAATCATAATCGGCGGAGGAATCGCAGGCTTATCTGCGGGAATATACGCACTGAAAGCGGGATTTGAAGCCGAGATTTACGAAAAGAACGCCGTTGCAGGCGGAGAATGTATGGGCTGGAACCGCGGCGGCTGTCATATCGACAACTGTATCCACTGGCTTACGGGAACATCGCCGACCTCGTCCATGCACAAGGTATGGCGGGACGTCGGAGCGCTCGACGATAACACGCAGTACGCCGACGTTGATATGTTCTATTCGTGCAGAGTGGGCGGCAGGGAGTGTACGCTTCACAACGACCTCGACCGCACGGAGCGCGAGCTTATTGCGATTTCTCCCGACGACGAAGCCGAGATACGCAAGCTGATCCAACATCTCAGATATACGGAGGATTGTCAGCTTCCCGCCGAAAAGCCTATGGACATGATGAGCATAAAGGATTATATCGCGCTCGGAAAAAACATGAGAAATATGCCGAAAGTGATGAAAGAATACGGCAAAATCAGCATTGCGGAGCTTGCTGCGCGGTTCCGCTCACCGCTTATCCGCACATTGCTCACCGACTTTATGCCCGCCGAATATACGGCATTCTCGTTTCTGATATCATACGCGACAATGACAAGCGGTAACGGAAAAATTCCCGCCGGCGGCTCGCTCGCTATGGCTATGAGAATGCTCGAAAAATTCAAGGAAAACGGCGGCAAAATTAACCTAAACGCTCCTGTAAAGAAGATTCTGATTGAAAACAAAAAAGCGGTCGGAATCGAACTTGAAAACAACGAAAAAATAACCGCCGATTTCATAATCTCGGCGGTCGATACGAATTTACTTTTTACAAGGCTGCTTGATGAAAGGCTGATTCCCGCTAAACTTACTCTTCCCTACCGCAGTTCCGAAAAACATCCCACGATGAGCGGTTTTCAGATCGCATACGAAGCCGATGAGGCGTGCGCGCCCAAAGGAACGATTCTTTTCGGCTGCGAACCGTTCAAAATGAACAAAAAAGAAATAAGCCGTCTCAGTCTCAAAAGCTATTCCTATGAAAAGTCGTTCGCGCCCGAGGGAAAAACTGTTCTTCAAACAAATGTTGCGCAGTACGACGACGATTTTCTTTACTGGAAAAGCCTTTCGCCCGAGGATTACCGTAGCGTAAAGGCGGAGCTTAGCGAAGCGGTCACCGAGAGGATCACTACGCAGTTCCCCGAGCTTAAAGGCAGCCTGAAAATGCTCGACTGCTGGACTCCGCTCACCTACGAACGGTACTGCGGCGCGTATCACGGCTCGTATATGGGCTTCATCATCAGACCCGGAGTAAAGCAAAGCAAGATAAACGGCGTAATAAAAGGAATCGGCGGGCTGTACATCGCGGGGCAGTGGATAATGAGTCCCGGCGGACTTCCAATAGCGGCTGTTTCGGGAAAATTCGCCGTTCAGAGGATACTGAAAAAGTTGGGACGCTCGGTTGAAATATGAAAAAAGGTCGGTATCAATCGCGATACCGACCATCTTTATTCGATTTATACGGGCATTACCTTGTTTGCCTTGTCAGCGTGAATACTGTCAATGCCGTTCTTCTTGTCGCGGCGCTTCTCAAAGAATTTCTCCGCAACCTGTCCGAACATTGCGTAGCTGAGAACGTCCTCGTCCTGCTCGCACCATTTTGCAGCCTCCGCCTTGAGCTTATCAAGCTCGGGAGCGATAAGGTCTGCGGGACGGCAGTCGATAGGCTTTTCGTCGCCGAGGATCTTTTTGCGGAATTCGGGGTCGATAGGCGCGGGAGTCTTTCCGTATTCGCCCTTTACAATGCCCTTAAATTCCTTTGTAACGGTCTTATAGCGTTCGCCGAGAATTACGTTGAACACCGCCTGAGTGCCGACAATCTGCGAGGTAGGCGTTACGAGCGGCGGATAAACCGCGTCTGCGCTTACGCGCGGAACTTCACGGAGAACTTCCTCGAACTTGTCGGACTTGCCAGCCTGCTTGAGCTGAGAAAGCAGGTTAGAGAGCATTCCGCCCGGAACCTGATAAATAAGCGCGTTTGCGTCAACAGCAAGCATTTTCGGGTCGAGCAGACCGCTGTCAATGTACTTCTTGCGCAGCGGCATGAAGTAATCGCGGATTTCGGTGAGCTGCTTTAAGTCAAGTCCCGTGTCGTATTCCGTACCCTGAAGCGCGGCAACAATAGACTCGGTGGGAGCGTGGGAAGTACCGAGCGCGAGGGGCGACATAGCGGTATCTACCGCATCAACACCCGCTTCGATAGCCTTTAACAGACACATTGAAGCAAGACCCGATGTATAGTGTGTGTGAAGCTGAACGGGAATTTTAACATTCGCTTTCAGCGCCTTTACAAGCTCCTCGGTAGCATAAGGAGTGAGCAGCGCAGCCATATCCTTGATACAGATGGAATCAGCGCCGGCTTCTTCGATACGCTTTGCATAGTTCACATAATATTCGGTCGTGAAAATGTCGCCGAGAGTATAGGACATTGCGATCTGTGTGTGCGCCCCCTCTTTTTTAGCCGCCTTAACAGCGGTTTCAAGGTTGCGTATGTCGTTGAGAGCGTCGAAAATTCGGATTATATCAATACCGTTTGCAACAGACTTCTGAACGAAATATTCAACAACGTCGTCAGCGTAATGGCGATAGCCGAGCATATTCTGTCCGCGGAAAAGCATTTGAAGCTTAGAGTTGGGCATTTCTTTTCTTAAAACACGAAGTCTTTCCCACGGATCCTCGTTAAGGAAGCGCAGGCAAGCATCGAATGTCGCGCCGCCCCAACATTCAACCGAGTGGAAGCCGACCTTATCGATCGTGCTTAAAATAGGGCGCATTTCGTCCGTCGTCATACGGGTCGCGATAAGCGACTGATGCGCGTCACGAAGGACGGTTTCGGTAATTTTAACCTTAGCCATAGCTTTATTTTCCTTTCGATTATGCGTTGATAGTCGCAATAAGCGTACCCGTTTCAACGGAATCGCCCTTGCTTACGTTAATGGAAGCAATTGTTCCTTCACAGGTCGCGGGAACTTCGTTTTCCATCTTCATAGCCTCGATAACAACGATAGGAGTACCGTTGCTTACCTTATCGCCGACCTTGAGCTTAACTTCCATAACCGTTCCGGGCATGGGGCATTCGATCTTTACGTTGCCTGCCGCGCCTGCGGGAGCAGCCTTGGGGGCAGCCTTCTTCGGAGCGGGAGCTGCGGTCTGTACGGGCGCTGCGGAAGCGTCAGCTTCTTCAACGGTTACGTCATAAGCTGTGCCGTTTACTGTGATATTGTATCTTTTCATGGTAGTGATCCCTTTCTGTTTAATATACAAAGTTAATATGCTTTCTCTGCGGAGCGGAAACACGCTTGCCGCTCATGAGTTCAACTGCAGATAAAACGATATGAGGACGCGG
>USOZ01000062.1 GCA_900556525.1 uncultured Oscillospiraceae bacterium
GTAAAGTCCGATCAGCCCGTCATCATCGAACGGATATCTCGTTTTCCTTGAAATCAAAACAGATCCAGCATACTGTCAAGATAGATTTTTTCCCTTACTTTAAGGTGATATTCGGGCTTTGTCATGTAGTAGAGGAGAAATTCGAGAATGAGTGCGCTCCCAAGCCCTCTCCCCTCGATCTTGAAATTTGAAAAGCCCATTGGCAGATAAGTGCCGAGTATGTCGTTTGTGCCGATAAATGCAGGGTTTTCCATAGCTGCCGAGAAAAGATAGCCTTTTTCGGAACGGGGCGACGAACAGCGGTGTTCGGGGCAGTTTTCTCCGAGGTTTTTGCGGCTGACATTTTCGTAGCAGAGCTTTCTGTCCTTACAGGTTGGCGGGCAGCACTCATTGCACAGAAATTCGACCTTGTCTTTTTGCGCCGCCGAAAGCGTGTTCAGCTTATCAAACGCCTTGTTGAAACGAAAATCGGGTACGACATAAAGAAAATCTTCGCGGTCAAGCTCGCTCAGAAATTGGCGAAAATCCGTAAGCACGTTAGTGGTCGAGGAAACAAAATAAAAATTCGGGTAATTCGCTTTGAGGTATTCGAGCAGCAGGTCCGAGCATATAATAACGCCGCTGCGCGGTTCGGCGCTTTCGGAAAACAATTCGCAGAGGGTGCGGCATTTTTTATCTGAAAGGTGCTTTTCTTCAAGTAGTGAATTGCTGAACGTCAGCCGCGCTGAAATTCCATATTCCCGCATAAGCTCAAGAACGTCGGCGGGGTTCGCTTCGCCGAAGCCAACACGTCCGCCGCCCCAGATACAGTCCGACGGCGCACCGTACACCGAGCCTATATCGCACCATTCGTAAAAATATTCCCTGTGTTCGCGGAAAAGAGGCAGAAAAATCCTGTACAGCTCGCAGAATTCAAACAAGCCGGGAAGATGAAAATGCGCTTTAAATTCTTGTCCCATATCACGTCAACCTCGTTAAATCGCCGTATCATTTGCGGATATTTTGTGAATATACCGCTCGATATTTGAAATGTGAAACCAAAGTTACTGTATTGTAGCACATTCCGCCGAAAATGTCAAATCGCAGCATAATGCCCAAAATGCGCATACATATATTTTTTTATTGACAAATGCCTTAAAATAAAGTATACTGTTATCTGTAATAAAATAGGAAAAATTTGTCGAAAAAGAAATACGCCTGTCGGAGCGAAGCACTTTCGCCATGCGTGTTCTAAGGAAGTGCTGATTTAATTGAAAAATAATTTTAAGGGCAGCATAATGCTGCTCATAACATCGCTTATATGGGGAACGTCTTTCGTTGCCCAGAGCGAAGGCATGAACTACGTCGAGCCGTTTACATATAACGCGCTGCGGACGCTTCTCGGCGGTTTGATCTTAATTCCCGTGATACTTCTTTTCCGCTTTCTCGATAAGCGCAATGGCAGGGAAGTAAAACATTCGCTAAAAAATACGGTTATCGGCGGACTGTGCTGCGGAGTCGTAATGTTTGCGGCAAGTTCGTTCCAGCAATTCGGAATAGCCCATACTACGGCGGGAAAAGCGGGGTTTGTGACCGCGCTCTATATCGTTATCGTTCCGCTTATAGGAATATTTTTGCGCAGGAAAATGCCGCTTAGAATGTGGGCGTTTATTGCGCTCGCATTAGTCGGTTTCTGGCTTCTCTGCATAAACGAGAATTTCAGCATTTCCGACGGAGATATGCTCGTTTTCGTCGGCGCGGTGTTCTTCGCGGTTCATATAACCGTCATAGATTTCTTCAACGGAAAAGAAACCGACGGTGTTTTTATGTCGTGCATACAGTTTTTTACGGCAGGTCTGATTATGCTCATCTGTATGTTCATTTTTGAAAAGCCTGTTATCGCGGACATTATTCAGGCGCGCACAACCATTCTCTACGCGGGCATAATGTCGTGCGGGGTCGCGTATACGCTTCAGATACTCGGTCAGAAGCATACGAACCCGACGCTCGCGACGCTGCTCATGAGCCTTGAATCTGTTTTTGCGGCGCTTTCGGGCTGGCTGCTTCTGAACGAGAAGCTGAGTTTAAAGGAACTTTTCGGCTGCGTACTTATTTTTACGGCAGTAATACTTGCGCAGCTGATTGGCACGGATATCCCAAAAAAATCCAAACGAACGGAGAAAAGAAATGAAAAAGTATCTTAGCAAAATCATTTTTGCGGCTATCATGGTGGTGTTCCTGATATGCTGCATAGCTGCCGCGCCGATTTCCGAAGCGGTCGGTTCACTGTGGTCGCTGCTGCCGCCTGTCGCAGCGATCGGCCTTGCACTTATCACTAAAGAGGTTTATTCCTCACTCTTTATCGGATGTCTGACGGGCGCGGTTATTTACGCCGCTTCGTGTTCGACCGGTATCGAAGGCGTTTTTACGACCGTTGTTCATGACGGACTTATCGCTAACCTTGCCGATTCCTACAACGTTGGTATTCTAATATTCCTCGTTGTGCTCGGAGCTATCGTTGCGCTTATGAATAAAGCGGGCGGAAGCAGAGCTTATGGCGAATGGGCGGCTAAACACATTCATACCCGCGTAGGTGCCTGCATGGCGACATTTATCCTCGGTGTACTTATTTTCGTGGACGACTACTTCAACTGCCTTACGGTAGGCTCGGTTATGCGCCCCGTAACGGACAAGCACAATGTTTCACGCTCAAA
Source organism: uncultured Oscillospiraceae bacterium (assembly GCA_900556525.1). Taxonomy (GTDB): domain Bacteria; phylum Bacillota; class Clostridia; order Oscillospirales; family Ruminococcaceae; genus Ruminiclostridium_E. The sequence continues at coordinate 2,694 of USOZ01000062.1, forward strand.
ACTGGCATACATTATTGACGCCACTGCCGCGCCGATTTGTATTATCGCTCCTGTTTCGTCATGGGCGGCTGCGGTAAGCGGCACGGTCGACGGCGTAAACGGTATCCAGCTGTTCATAAACACTATCCCGTACAACCTTTATGCGCTCCTTACAATTCTTATGGTTATTTTCATCTCGCTGACGGGCGTTGACTTCGGTCCTATGAAGCTTCATGAAGTGAACGCAGCCAAGGGCGACCTTTTCACGACCCGCAACACCGTTTATGACAAGGAAGACGAGCTTGGCAATTCGAAGGGCAAGGTCATCGACCTTATTATTCCTGTAATAATCCTGATTGTTTGCTGCGTAACGGGCATGATCTACAGCGGCGGATTTTTCAGCGGCGAAAACTTTGTAGACGCTTTTGCAAACTGCGACGCTTCCTACGGACTTTCGCTCGGTTCAATTATTTCGCTTTTAATAATTGTGGTCTATTTCCTTGCCAGACGCGTACTTTCCTTTACGGAATGTATGAATGCAATCCCTGCGGGATTCAAGCAGATGGTTCCCGCAATTCTTATTCTTACATTTGCGTGGACGTTAAAGACAATGACAAACTTGCTCGAAGCCGGGGCGTTCGTTTCCGGTATTGTTGAAAGCGCTTCCGCTGTAAAAATTCTTCTTCCCTGCATACTTTTCATTGTTGCTGTCGGACTTGCTTTTGCGACAGGTACTTCTTGGGGTACGTTCGGTATCCTTATTCCGATCGTTACGGGCATTTTCCAGTCCGAGCTTGCAGGCATTACAAACGCAGGCGAGATCCCCGTAATGGTTATTGTCTGCATTTCCGCGTGCCTTGCAGGTGCGGTATGCGGCGACCACTGCTCGCCTATTTCCGACACGACGATCATGGCTTCAACAGGCGCGCAGTGCGACCATGTAAACCATGTTTCAACGCAGCTCCCGTATGCGTTTACGGTTGCCGCGGTCTGCTTAGTCGGCTACTTCATTTCGGGCTTTGTGCAGAACGTGTTCGTGGTTCTCGGAATTTCCGTTGCTCTTATGCTTGCGGTTCTGTTCATTATCAGAGCTGTTGAAAAGAAAAAAGACACAAAAAGCGTAAAGTCCATATAATATCAACACACTTTGATCAAAACGAATGCACCCTGAAAGCTGAACGCTTTCGGGGTGCATTTTTTTGTGGAAATTTGCAGGTTTTGAGGGGTTTCGGATAAATTGCAGGGATACAAATCTTTATAGATGAAACAAAGTAATTATAAATAAATTGCTTGACAAATTCGCATTTTGTAGTGTATAATTGTTTTGACGAAGATTTATTGGTGTTGGATTATTTGTGGGCTGCACATTTTTCGCAATTACGCCAGCATATGAAATATGTATTTTAATTCAAGGAGTGATATATTTGAAGCGCTTGGTTTGTAAATTATTGCTAGTGATTTTGCTTATTTGCTCTTTATCAATAAGTAGCTGTTCGGTTAATAAAACGAACGCATCGACCGAAAATTTTATTGATGATGTCCCAAACGAGCAATCGGAACCAGCAGATATTTCTGATACTTCTGCGGCTGTTAAAACTGAATCCACTTCTACGACCGCATCGCAGACATTCTCTATGTCTACAACAACTTCTCCGATTGCAGAATCGTTGTCTTACTCCGAAATTGTGACAAGCGTATCAACAGTTGCCGAAACTAAAACAACATATCCGGGGGAATATGAATTTTCTCTAGGAAAAGAATATTATGGTGCGGCAGGAGAATTGTTGAATATTCCGCCTGAAAGCGAATGGAAAAGTTTAGTGGAAATTTATGGCGAAGGAGTTTATAACAGTGATGAAATAGCTGCAGGGTTTTATTCTGATGTAAATTGGGTTTATTTTGATGATTATTCAATAGTGCGTTATCCAACAGGTGTATATTATGATACTGAGAGAACGCCTGAGTTATATGCAAACGGCACTTTCATAGGCGAGGAATTCTATGATTATGATGCAAATGAGTGGATAAAAGCAGAATTGGGAGATTCCTTTGGAAATCTTATGATAAGCAATGCAAAAGTAAATTATTTTTATGGAAGATTATTAGATGAGTTTATTTGGAGCAGTATTAGCATTTGTTTTGAGGGGGAGACGATCCTTGAGGGTATAATATATATGAATGCTTGGGAAACAGGTCTCGATGAAAATGAGATTATATATTACTTTACTCCATATCCCGATTCATTGTTTGAACAATCATTTCCTATGTTAAAAGAAACATCCTGTACATATGGTTATCTTGTGATTGACGGATTGACGGAGGATGACTGGTTTGATATAGGCAGATTGCTCAACAATTTTGACAAAGTTCCGAATGGCTGTATCTATATATTCGGCATGGATAAGCAAAAGGCAGAGCAAATATGCAAGAGCAAGAACGAAGATGACTGGATGCTGTTGGAGGAGTATATTGACAACGGTCAGATCGTCTTGTGTGAAATGAGCCTGAAGGATGCCGTTACTGAGATCGGGCTTGCAGATGAGGACGAGGAAGACGAGGAAGAGAATTACGAGAATGAGGTTCGCATCAGCTTGTCGAACAACGACACTATATGGATCCCGCGTAAGGAATGTTCCCGCTTAAACAGCATAGGTATCACTCTTATGAGAGATGAGATCCTTACTCCTTACTTACTTGATGATAAAAATAAGAACAGGGCTTTTGCGGATTTTATTCAGCAGCGTGATAAGAAAAGTTGGAATTATTTTAATATCATCTACAATAAGGAAAAAATGAGTTTCCATGTCTCGCGCGATGTAGAAGACTATCTGAAAAATACCGTGTCAGAGCAGCTGAAATCTAAGAATAAAATGCGCGAGATCATACTTTTGAAGGGAAATTCCAACAGCGGTAAGACTACATCACTCAGTTGGTTTGCTTGGTATGCCGCATCGGCAAGGGGGAGCATTGTTAAAGGAAAAAACAACAAGTATATCGTATTTTTTATCAGCGGAGATCCTACGAACCGTGAAAGCGACTGGCAGGATATCCTGATAGAATTTATTAAGAACTATGTCTATGCTCAGCCGACCACTAAGGGAGACCGTATAAGAAATGTTATAATTATATGGGATAACTATAGCAGCACCAAGAAAAAGACTGATTACATCGATCTGTATAACAAGCTTAACGAGTGTAATGCCGTTCTGATTGGCAGTATCTATTTATTTGAATCGGTTAATATCGATTCTTCTGTTGTACAGGGTGTTGCCTTCAATGAACTGAAACCGCTACATGCAGCTCTTGAAAAAGGGGCGAAAAAAGAGCTTGACGCTCTCTTGGATAAAATCAACAAAAACTGGCGCATTCAAAGCGGAAGTGTAAATTCAAGCAATAAGTACCTTTTTGAATCGCTCATCAATTTTGCAAAGTATCAATACTCGCCAGAATGGGAAAAGGTTAGGAATGTCCTTAACGCAGGCTTGTACAAGGAAGCCAAGACCTCCGAGAATGTCTCAAACGACCTGTTCAAAATATTTAAGGATAAGAATGCACAGAGTTTCAACGATGTAAAAAAGACTGTTTTCAGTCTCGGTATTGGCTCTTCGGTACAATCGAAATTTATGGATATAGATTCTGAACGTCAAAAACGTAACGTTCCCTTGATCAATGCGATTCGTCAAATGAACCTGATCCTCGCTGTGGCGAATCAGTTCAAAAAATCCATAAAATTACCGCTGTCTGTGCTGATGCGTGCCATTTCCGAAGGAAAACAGTACACCGGAGGCTATAACAAGCTGAACAGAATCTTGCGCACCGACAGTATGGTGGAATACGACAGCAATTCGTCAACCGGTAACATCATGGTTTCATTCAGACATCCAAGCGAGGCTATAGCTTATCTTGATTATAACTACGGCAAGGATAGAAAAGGCAAAGAGATCGAAGTAATAAAGTGCCTTATAGAGACTTGCCGTTGGGATAACTATGAGGAAGCACAGGACGTTGCGGCTTTTGTACGTTCATTCGGAACTAATTCATACGGAAAGGTAAACGATCAATCCGTGTCTCGCGGACAATACAGAGAATATTCCGAATTTTGGCCGCAGATCGTGGAGTGCCTCAATAAGTACGCATCAAACAATCCGGAGGCTATGCTGATATCGGGTCATTTTACCAGAGATTATATCGAAACTAGCGGCAGAGATAACGCCATTGATTTCTTGCAGGATGCTATCAGCAGAATGAAAAATGCGGCGGGGCAGTGTCATGCAAAACCGACTCTTTCCAGGCTTTACGGAGAAATATGCAGAAATCTGCTCCAACAGATGAAGATATGTGACGATACAGGAGATGAAGAAAAGATCAAAGAACTGTCTGATGAGTTCGAGGAATATTTTGAGTTTGCAGTGAAAAACGGCATAGAATCCAAGCAGAATAACAGCTTTTCTCTTACTCTGCTGCTGGACATCTGGCTGAATTATGTGATCTCCATTCAATTTTGCAATGATTATATGATCCCCGATACGCTTGAGTATATTGATCTGCTGTTCTATAATGAATCAAACCTGATCAATGACAGCGATGATTATGTAAATGTGATCTCCAATATCAACAAGATATACGAAAAGGTCAATGAGAGAAGTCCCGCCGAACTGCGTGAATATTTCAGCAACAACAATAATGACTCGTACGCATACTTCCTTGTAAAGCAGATCCTTATCAAGCTACTGCTGAAATATAAGGAAGATAAACCTGAATTGTTTGATCGAAAGAGCATAAACAAGGATAGCAATGCTTGTGATTTGTCCGGTAGAATATTCTTTCTCAATGAAAATGCTGCCGATGACTTTGAGTATTATCATGCGACTGGCTTCAAAGGATCCGTCAAGGATGTATTTCGCAATATAAAGAAGGATCTGAGAACAGCCTCAGAAGAGATCATCAATGTCCTGAAAAGCGAATTCCCCACCCCAGACGATATGTCGTATCGCTGCTTGCTTATGTATTTTAAGGCAAAGTGGATGTCTTATACCGGTAATCTTCTGCTGGAGACCGAACAGTATCCTGCTTTGAAAAATGAGGAATGGTTTGAAATGTCTGAGATCTGCAGAACGGCGATTTCAAAAGCGGGAGATAACGACATTATCATTCGTTCCTTGAATTTCATACTGAATATTTATGCCTTCGCCTTTGAAGGAAAGCAATGGGATATGAACCGATATTTTTCTGAAAGTCCGGTTCGCCTGATCTGCTTGTGCGGTCCCGAAAAGAAGGGAGAAAAAGGCATACCGCGGCGTTTTCGTGTATCCGTCAAAGAAGGAAACCATCCGGGCAAGCTGTCTGCGGAGATTGACAGTGAGATAGTCGATAACAATAAGACTAAAACAGCCATCGTCGGGCAGAAGAAAATATTTGTTCCTGAGAGCATCAAAAATTACAGGGACTTAAGAAGAAACAATTTGAATATTAATCAGGATTTCATGATCTGGTTCAATCTTGGTGGTCCGCAACTGCGAGATTTTGATCCTGATCCGGAGGTGTGAGCAGTGGAGAAAATAATTCCTGTACCTAAGTTTCTGGAAAAATGTGCTGCAAGAGATTTGAACAATAAAATGCTGACAAGTAATCGGAGCTTTGTCTTCCTGGGCGAATCGGATATAATGATCAATAGGATCCCATCTTCATTTCGAGAGGCATTTGAACTGTAT
>USOZ01000063.1 GCA_900556525.1 uncultured Oscillospiraceae bacterium
GCGACACCGAGGGCGCAAAGGAAGTACGCCGCCGCGCGGGCGGTGTCCGCAGTTTATCCCGAACAGTCCGTCAGGCTCGCCGAAGCTCGTCTGCGACAGCGGAATGACCTTGTATTTCTTACCGTTGATGTCGGTTATCTCGGTAGTTCTTCCGCTGCGGCTTATCAGCTTACCCTGCCACGGTCGGCACTTCGGACGGCTTCCGGGGTGACTGCTCACCTCGAAAACGTCCTGCTCGAACTCGTCCATTACTTCAAACTGCGCGTCAAGCGCGGTATTTTTAACTGTCGCCCGAATGTCCATGTTGACATACGCCTCGGGCGACCACTCGCGCCCCGACTTATCCACAAACGCGGGAATACCTTTTTCCGCCATTTCATGAATAGTCGTGCGTACCGCCTTTGTGCGGCTCTCCGCGCCCGAAACGACCGAAGCGGTGTTGCCAAAAACTAAAAGAGCGCAAGCGTAATCGCCTGCATCTTATACTTCCCTATGCTGATTTTTTCGGGCGCAACTCTCCCCTTTGAGGTTATGCCGCCCATAATGCAGAAAATAGTAAGCATATTCCCATTAACGCAGGGAATAGAGCTGATGAAGTCGGCATTTCTCGGCTTGCCTGCGGAAAACTGGTGGCTGCCTGTCATTATTATGTCGACTGTTGCTATTGTCTGCACGGGAATTGCGGTCAGATTTTTTAAGTGGGAATAATCTCCATTCCTAAAATTCCGCTCAACTTGCTGCTGCCTTCCCAAAATCCGAATCCTCCAAGTTTTTGCACCGATACACAAAAACAGGCATTGTCAGCTTTCTCAGCCGACAATGCCTGTTTATTATCAGGTTATTCTTTTAAACTTTGCAAGTCATCTGCAAATCAAACGGCTCTTCCTCAGCCATTTCCTTAATGGGGCTATCAGTGATCTTCGCGCCCATTGCTCTGTAAAAAGCAACCGTTTCCTCAGATGAACACGCCGAAATGTAAAGCTCGTCGGCGCCCGCTTTTCTAGCCTCTGTTCTTCCCTTTTCTAACAATCTGCGCCCGAGACCTTTGCCTCTTAATGCCGCCGAAACGTGCATCATATCAAGTATCATGCGGTTACCGACAAGCTGTTTTTTCAGCCCGATAAAACCGACTACCTTGCCGTCTTCGACCGCAACATACGTTACATAATCCGAGCCGCTTATTTTGTTTGCAATTTCTCTTCGTCTGACAAGGTCCCAGTCCTCAACGTAAGGCTGTTCGACAAGAGCGTAACCGTCATCCGTCCTGCGGTAAGCTTTCTTTACTTCGTGCCTTCTTTCATAAGAATCAAGTGATTTTTCCGAAAAATTTGCTGCTGTGAGCAGTTCACTGTCTGCCATAAATAATCTCCTTTTCTGATTTCAATATGTTTCGTGGAATTATTTGTGTGTTTCATACGCAGCACCTCCTCAAAAAAATTACCGACAAAAGTATTATAACGCCATTTTAAATAAATGTCAACAGTGAAAATTTAAATTTACTTCGTACAGCATACGGCGAGCCTGTCGAAAGGAATATTTCTTCGATAGCAGTCACAATAAACCCTTGTGCATTTTTCAAACCCCGCGAACTTCTTCTTTGCAGCGTCAGCGTCACCGTAAACTTTCCAAGTTCCGACGCATTTCGCGCAGCCCGCTTTATTTCTGATAAAACCGTCGACGTCCTCCGACGGATAGCCCAGAAAAAGGCCTATTTCATGCGGAAATTCATCGGAATTTCTGATTTTTTGCGCAAGCTTACATACACATTCCTCAGCATTTCCGATAGGATAGCCTCTCTCGGACAAAATTTTTCTCGCCGTTTCATCAGAAAGATCAGCCCGCAGCTTTTCGGGACGGTACATATATATAAGTGTCCGCCGACCCGTCTTACCGAGAGGTACCATTCGTATGCCTTTCGGAACAAGGCGCTTATTATACCCCGAAATGCTCTTGTTCAATGCCCGCGAATCTTCATCGGGACTCGCAAAAAGATTGCCCGTTTTAAGTCCCGCCATTGTCGGCGAACATTGCCGAACAATCATTTCTTCAGACATTTGCCGTTCCTCCCGAAGCATGGGTGTCAAGAATTTTTTTCAATGCAGCAGCCGAGCTGGTATGGCTTCTCACTACTCTTGTCAGTTTTTCATCTGTTTCGCTAAGAACAGTCCTCAGCATTTTATGCGACATTGTTCCTGTAAAGAGAACCAGCAGGTCAGGCGTGCCTATACGGTTAATGCACCCTTTCATTTTCGGAAAAACCTTTGCCTTGCACGAGCATTCTTCGCAAAGTTCTTTATATTTTCTTTCCATGCACTCGTTTCCGCCTACAATTACTACGCTCATATTGTTTCCTTTCTTTCGAGTTAGCTTACGCTAACCGGTTTGCTTTTTCTAAGGGCGGAAAACCGCCCTTTTTCTGATATTCAGTGTTTACAGGTTTCACAAAAAGAACAGCCGTTCTTTCCGTTCAGATAGATGTCCTCAACGATGTCCCAGTTATCAAGCATTGCCTGAGCGACCTCGGGATCGTACATTACGCTGCGGTTTTTCTCGATCTCGCCTTTGCAGATCTCCAACGGAAGTGCCTTACGGTACGAACGCGATGAAGCCATTGCGTCTATCGAATCACATACGGCAATTATCCGAGAGCCTAGCGGTATTTCCTCACCTTTCGCCCCAAAAGGATAACCTTTTCCGTCAAATCTTTCGTGATGATGAAGAATTATAGCAGACATTCGTGAAAAACGCGGAGATTTGGCAAGTATATCCGCGCCTATCTGCGGGTGTTTTTTCATTATCAGCCATTCTTCGTCGTCCAATCTGCCAGGTTTAAGCAATACCGAATCGGGTATACCGATTTTTCCTATATCGTGAAGATGAGCAGCAAGGTGAATTTCCTCAGTGTCATGTTCATTTAAACCAAGCAGTCCGCAAAGTTCGCACGCCATATCGCTTACTCGCCGCGAATGATTTCCCGTATAGGGATCCTTTGCGTCAAGAGCTGAAGCGATACATTCCGCAAGCTCGTGATATATAGGCTCATTATCGAGAACACATTCCATCTGTGTCACCGCCAATTTTTTCAATTAAGTTAGCATTTGCTAACTTAATGCTATTTTATCATAAATTTTCTTCTCTGTCAATACCTTTTGTACTATTTTTCCCGCATTAAAGACAACATCTGAAAGAAAACCAACGCCATGCGTAAAAAACGCTTTGCAATCATTGACATTGCGCCGCCAAAATGATATAATTGTAAGATAATAATTACGGAAGCGCTGAATAAATTCTGCATACCCGATTTAATCAGCACTTCCGTACTTCCGGAGGATTGATATTTTTGACACTTGATATGCTTAAAATAGGCGAAGAAGCTGTTATAACGGCCGTGAACGGACTCGATTCCGACACTTCCCTGCGCAATCACCTGCTTGATATGGGAATTATCCCTAAAACGAAAGTTATGATACGCAAGGTTGCTCCTATGGGCGACCCTATTGAACTTCATCTTCGCGGATATGAGCTTACAATACGCCTTGACGACGCACGCTGCATAGAAGTTGAACCACTGAAGGAGGAACGCTCATGATTTTTGCTCTCGCCGGCAATCAGAACTGTGGAAAAACTACCCTGTTCAATCAGCTCACAGGCTCGAACCAACACGTCGGAAACTTTCCGGGCGTGACCGTTGATCAGAAAATGGGCGAAATACGCTCCGCAAAACACTGCACAGTCGTTGACCTGCCCGGAATATATTCGCTTCGCCCGTATTCGACAGAAGAAATCGTAACTCGCGATTTTCTCGTAAATGAAAAACCCGACGGTATCATCAACATTGTCGACGCGACAAATATCGAGCGCAATCTCTACCTTTCTCTCCAGCTCCTTGAAATGAATATTCCTATGGTCATTGCGCTGAACATGATGGACGAAGTACGCAATAACGGCGGCTCGATCGATATTGCGGCGATAAGCCGTGAACTCGGAGTACCTGTCGTGCCTATCTCGGCGGCAAAAAACGAGGGTATTGACGAACTTACGGCGCAGATAGTTTCCGTCGCGAAAAACAAAGTTCTTCCGCTTAAAAACGACTTCTGTTCGGGCGCGGTACACCGCTGTATTCACGCGGTAAGCCACATAGTCGAGGACCACGCCGAACGCGCGGGAATGTCCCGCCGCTTTTGCGCAGTGAAACTGATCGAAAACGACAGCGCCGTAATCGAAAAGCTGATGCTTAACCGAAATGAGCTTGACCTTATCGAACATTCGATCGTAGAAATGGAGCATGACTGTGGGCTTGACCGCAATGCAGCGCTCGCGGATATGCGCTACACCTACATAGAGGGCGTCTGTTCGAGAACAGTCATAAAAGCAAAGGAAAGCAAGGAACATAAGCGAAGCGTGCGCATTGACGCTGTTCTTACGAATCGTTTTGCCGCTATACCGCTGTTTATTCTTATAATGAGCACTGTCTTTTGGCTGACATTCAATGTTATCGGCGCGTTTCTGAGCGACCTGCTCGGAACAGGCATTGACGCGCTCACCGCCGCAGTCGACCATGCGCTTACCGATTACGGGCTTAATCCTGTTGTACAAAGCCTTGTTATCGACGGGATTTTCGCAGGCATCGGAAGCGTGCTTAGCTTCCTGCCGATAATCGTGACCTTGTTTTTCTTCCTGTCAATTCTGGAGGACACAGGCTATATGGCGCGCGTGGCATTCGTCATGGATAAGCTGCTGCGTAAACTCGGACTTTCGGGGCGCAGCTTTGTTCCGCTGCTTATCGGCTTCGGCTGCTCTGTTCCCGCAATAATGGCGACGCGCACTCTTTCAAGTGAGCGCGACCGAAAAATGACGATTCTCCTCACACCGTTTATGAGCTGCTCGGCAAAAATTCCGATCTATGCGGTATTTACCGCCGCTTTTTTCACCGAACATCAGGCGGTCGTAATGATACTACTGTATGTTATTGGAATGATAATCGGGATTTTCTCCGCGCTCATTCTGAACAAAACGCGATTCAAAGGAAATCCCGTTCCATTTGTAATGGAACTTCCTAACTATCGTTTTCCGTCCGCAAAGAGCGTTCTTCTGCTTATGTGGGACAAGGCGAAAGACTTCATTCAAAAAGCGTTTACGGTCATTTTCGCCGCGACTGTCATTATCTGGTTCTTGCAGACTTTCGACTGGCAGCTTAACGTTGTCGAGGACAGTTCCGCGAGTATTCTGGCGGCCGTCGGCAGATTTATCGCCCCGATTTTCGCCCCGCTCGGCTTCGGCGACTGGCGTGTTTCAACCGCTCTTATCACAGGATTTACCGCAAAGGAAGCCGTCGTAAGCACTTTAGCAATACTTACGGGAACGGATATGGACGGTGTCGGAGCAGCGCTTTCGGGAATTTTTACACCGCAGTCGGCATTCTCTTTCCTGATATTCACTCTTCTCTATACGCCGTGCGTTGCGGCTATTGCAGCTATCCGCCGCGAGCTGAATTCGGGCGCAAAGGCTGCTTTGACCGCTTTGCTGCAATGTATGGTAGCATGGGTCGCGGCATTTCTTTTCTCGCGGCTTGAATACCTAATAATAGGGCTTGTCGCGGTAATATTCACGATCGTCGTTTTTTCACTTGTTTCATCGCGTAAAATCGGAAAATGCGCAGGGTGTAGTTCAAACTGCACAGACTGCAACAAAATGAAATAATTTTTTTGAAACGGAGGGTTTCGCTATGCGTAATTTCACAAAACGGCAAAAGCGGACTCTCCGTACTTTTGCGGTTTCAATGAGCTGCTGCATGATACTTGCGATCATTCTCGTTACCGTAACAGTCGCTAACACGCAGAGCGCAGTTCCCGTTAGGTTTTCGGACATTCTGGACGGCGCAACCGCGACGGAGGAAATCTCAGAAAGTGAATTTACCGCTGAAACAATGCAGCCCGAGCGGCTGTACGAAACGCTTTACCCGACTGAACTTCTGATAATATCCACCGTTTCATCTACCGAGCCTGAATCTCACGGCGCGGGAGGAGTTCTCCTGCTTGAAACAACTCCCCCGACTACAACGACCCAGCCGCCTGCGCCCGAAACTTCCGAATCCACAACAACTACAGCCGAAACAACTTCCGCTACTACAACTGCGTCGACCACGCAGACCGCCCCGACAACGACAACGCCCGCAATCACAACTGCAAAAACAACTTCCACAACAACAAAGCCGTCATCCTCAACTTCAAAAACGCCGTTCACCAATATCGGCGGCGGAAAAATTTCAAATGACGACTCTGTTTATATTGAAATGCTTAATTTGGTAAATGCGGCGCGTACCGAAAACGGATTGAACGAACTTTGGTATTCCGCGAGAGTTCATGAAGTGTCAACGCTTCGCGCATACGAGCTTTCCTCTTATTATTCTCACACTCGACCCGACGGAAGCGGATTTTTTACCGCATTTAAAGAGCTTGGACTGAATTACCGAAAGGTCGGCGAGAATATAGCTTACGGGCGCAATATGTTTGAGACCGCTGAGGAAGTGTTCAACGCATGGATGGATTCGCCGAGCCACCGCGAGAATATTCTCAACCCGAATTATGAGTGCGTCGCGTTCGGTCTTTGCACTCTCAAGGTCGGAAAGGATACATACTACTACTGGTCGCAGGAGTTTGCGCTGTTTTCATGAGAAAGCTTCCTGTAATTTCTCACAGCGACAGCTATTGTGATAATAAACATGAGTATGTCCGCAATTGGCATAAAATAAAGCACTCCGTCAAGACCTAACCATATCGGCAGCAACAGGACAAATCCTACTCCGAAAACCACCTCTCGGATAAGCGACAAAGCCGTGGATTCGAACGCTTTTCCAAGTGATTGAAGAAAAATGAACGCGCCCTTATTAACGCAGGCAAGCGGTAAAGTGCAAAGGAAAAGACGAATACAGCGAACCGCAAATTCGTTATAGTATATGCTTTCGCTTCCTGCGCCGAATATGTCCGCAAATTGCTGCGGAAACAGTTCAAATACAAGCGTTGCCGCAGCTCCGATCACCGCCTCAGCAGCAAACAGCTTTTTCATTATATCTCTCACACGGTCGTTTCTTCCCGCGCCAACGTTGTAACCAACAACAGGTATACAGCCCGCCGAAAGCCCAACCGCCACCGAAATAACGATCTGGAAGAATTTCATCACAATACCAACCACAGCAGTAGGTATCTGCGCATATTCTTCCTGCCCGAAAATCGGATCTTTCGCGCCGTATTCGCGGCACATATTGAGCGTTGCGGCGATTGTAAGTACTATCGATGCCTGAGATAAAAAGCTCGTCATTCCGAGCGGCAGAATTTTTCCAAGCAGCTTCATTTCGAGCCTAAAGCTGCTTTTTTTCAGTCTAACCGTTTTCATTTTAAACAAATATACAAAAGCAAGTATCGCCGAAATAATCTGACCGATAACAGTTGCGACTGCCGCGCCCATCATTCCCAAATGAAACACGAAAATAAAAATCGGGTCAAGTATCGTGTTGCAAACTGCACCGGCAAGAAGCGAAATCATTGCGAATGTGGGGCTTCCATCGGAACGTATTATTGGATTTAATGCCTGACCGAACATATAAAACGGAACGCCGAGCGTTATCCAGAAAAAGTATTCCTCTGACATTGCAAATGTTTCATCATTCACCGCTGCTCCGAAAGCTGTCAATATTTGCGTATGGAAAAGTAGGTAAATCGCCGTAAGCACAAGGCTTGAAACAACTATCAATGCCACTGAATTCCCGACGCTTCTGTTAGCCTTTTCATTTTCCTTTGCCCCAAGGCAGATACTCACAAACGCACAGCAGCCGTCGCCTATCATCGTCGCTATCGCAAGCGCAATAACCGTAAGCGGAAATACAACCGTATTTGCCGCATTTCCGTATGAGCCGAGATAATCTGCATTTGCAATAAAAATTTGGTCAACAATGTTGTAAAGTGCTCCAACTAGGAGCGAAATAATGCAAGGGAGCGAATACTTACACATGAGCTTCCCTGTTTTTTCGGTTTCAAGCACCGAAACTGATTTTGCCTGTTCCATTTTATTTCCTTTCATAGACACAAAAAGGCACACGCCGAAAACGTGTGCCAAAAGGAAACAAAATTGTAATCCGTCCGATACACGCGTCGGCTCGCACCCTGTTTCGTATCAGAGTCGTGAACTCGTGTATCGTGTCTGCAAGTGTATTATGCGGCATTGCCGCTATATTATTTTATCACAGATCCGCCTAAATGTCAATATTAGAGAAGCGCTGAATAAATCGCGGCACACATCTTACTTGCTTATTTTTCGGTCTTTCGGTCAGCCCCTCTGTCGGCTTCGCCGACACCTCCCCCCACCGGGGG